>JBGPEQ010000382.1:0-4637 GCA_041482855.1 Dongiaceae bacterium
GGGAGGCTTCGTTCCGCAGCGACGAGGCCCGGCGCGATCCCGCCTTCCAGGCGACGCGGCTGGCGATCCATTTCCGGCGCGGTGCGCTCTATGACGAGATCATCGGCGGGCCGCCCCTGGGCAAGGGACTCCACTATCTGGAGTTCTTCGCTGCCGGCGAGGACATCGCCGACGAGCAGGCGCGCGACAACTTCTCGCAGCGAGCGAAGCAGTATCCGACGGGCAAGCTGGATTTCGTGCTGCGGCGGGTGGGATTGCTGGGCCCCGATCCCGGCGGCCTCGCGATCTGGACCTTTGCCGACTACGCGGCAGCGGAACCGATCGTGCGCGAGCGCCACGGCGGCAATCCCCTGCGGCCGCTGCAAGCCGGGCTCTACTACGACTTCGAGGAGGCGCTGATCTGAGCCCTACTCCGCCGCCTCGCGCGACGACTCGTAACGGTGGGCGCGCGGCTCGATGGGGGGTCGGCCGCCGCTCGCCCGGGCGCGCTGCCGGCCGCGCTTGAGTTCACGGGCTATCTCCACGCGGAACAGGTCGTAGTCGCATTGCATGGTGTGGCGCGGTGTCTTCACGACATGGCCGAGGAAGCGCTTCTCGTCATGGCCGATCGAGGCCTCCATCTCCGCGACTGAAGGTGGAACGTAGCCGCCGGCCATCAGCTCGGCCAGCCACTTGGCCTGCAGTTCACCGAAATTGATCAGGGTCGGCAAAGGCTGGGCCAGGCCGATGAAGAACAGATTGTCCAAACCCGGCTTGATGGCGCGGTGGAACAGCGGCAGCTTGTTGCCGGGCGCGGACAGGAAGCCCTCGTCGAAGAACGGGAAGGTGATCTTGTAGCCGGTGGCGTAGATGATGACGTCGGCGTCGACAACGCTGCCGTCGGCGAAGCGCACCTGCTTGCCCATGAGTTCCGCGATGTTCGGTTTGGGCGTGATGTCGCCGCTGCCGACGCGGGTGAGGAAGACGCCGGAGCAGGAGGGATGGGTTTCCAGCAGCCGGTGGTCGGGCTTCGGCAGGCCGTAGTTCTCCATCTTGCCGACGTTCATCCAGACCATGAACTCGATGATGCGGCGCTGGAGCGGGAGCGGCAGCCAGCTCACCGTCTTGCCCTTGTCGGCGGGCTTGCCGAACAGATAGAGCGGCATGACGTGGGCGCCGCGGCGGGTCGAGATGTAGACCTTCTCGGCGAGACCGCGCTGGCCGAGGTCGGAACTGATATCGACGCCGCTGTTGCCGATGCCGACGACGATGACCTTCTTGCCCCGCATGTCCATGGGATCGAAGGGATCGATGTAGTCGTGCGAATGCAGCTCGATGCCGTCGAACCTGCCGGGGAAGCGCGGCTCGGGCCAGCGCGGATCCCAGTGATGGCCGTTGCAGACGAAGAGCGCGTCGTAGTGGCTGATATCGCCGGTCGAGAGGGTCACGCGCCAGACGCCATCCGGCAGCCGCTCCGCATGCTTCACCTCGGTGTTGAAGGTGATGAGCGGGCGCAGGCCGAAATGGTCGCAATAGTCCGACATGTACTTGGCGACGTGGGTGTGGTGGGGGTAGTCGGGCAAGTGCGGATCGCTGAGGGCGACCGGGAAGTCGTCGAGCTGCAGGCGCTCCTTGGAGGTGTCGATGTGGAGGGAGCGGTAGGCCGAGGAGCGGCCGTTCCTGTTCTTGAACACCCAGTTGCCGCCGACCTGATCGCTCATCTCGAAGCAATCGAACGGCACGCCCTTGTCCTTGAGCGCCTTGGCCATCGACAGCCCGCTGATGCCGGCGCCGATGATGCAAGCCTTGGGGAATTGCGACATCTCGCGAGTGTGGCGTGACTTCACCGCCATCGTCAACTCGACGGCGCGGCAGTAGTCTCGTTGCATGGGCAAGACGATGCGCGCGGCCGTTCTCGCGGCCTTTGGCCGACCGCTTGAGCTGCGGGAGGTGGCGATACCAGAGCCGGGGCCGGGCGAGGCGCTGGTCAAGCTCGAGGCCTGCGGCGTCTGCCACTCCGACCGCCATGTGCAGTTCGGGGATTGGCCGATGGCGCTGCCGCGGGTGCTCGGCCATGAGGGCATCGGGCGCGTGGCGGCGCTCGGGCCCGGCGAGCATCCGATCGCCGTCGGCGACCGGGTCGGCATGCCCGCCCTGCATGCTGCCTGCGGGGTGTGCCGGGAATGCATCACCGGCTGGGAGGCGCTCTGCCCGCAGGGCCTGCGCCACGGCTACTCCGTCGATGGCTGCTTCGCGGAGTACATGCGCGTGCGCAGCGCCTGGGTGCCGCGCATACCCGACAGTCTCGACGCGGTGGAGGCCGCGCCGCTGCTGTGCGCAGGACTGACGGCCTATGGCGCGGTCCGCAAGGCGCGGCTGGAGGCCGGAAGGCTGGCGGCCGTCTTCGGCTGCGGCGGGCTCGGGCTCTATGCCGTGCAGCTCGCGAAGATGACGGGCGCCCGGGTGGTGGCCGTCGATGTGGACGATGCCAAGCTGGCGAAGGCGCGCGCCTTGGGGGCGGACTTCGCCGTCCGCAGCGACCGCGACCCGGCGGCCGCCATTCGCGACCTCGGCGGCGCCGATGCCTGCCTCAACTTCGCTACCACGCTGGCGACCTGGACGCCGATGATGAAGTCGCTGCGGCCGAACGGGGTAGTCATCCTGGTTTCCATCCCGCGCGGCGAGGTGTCGTTCGCGCCGACCGACCTGATCGAGGTCGGCGGCAGCATCCGCGGCAGCTATGAGGGCGGGCGGCAGGAACTGAGGGATCTCATCGCCCTCGCCGCCACAGGTGCGCTGCGACATGAGGTCGAAGCGGTGCGGTTCGAGGGCGTCAATGCGGCGCTCGACCGGCTGGCGGCAGGGCGAGTCGTCGGGCGGCTGGTGATCGATTTTACGCAATAATGTTTCACGTGAAACATCGCACGCCTGGGTGAGCGGCGCTGAAGAAAATGGTTTCACGTGAAACATCGGGCATCCGGCTGACGGGAGGACGGTCCTCTTTTACGCAGGAATGTTTCACGTGAAACATCGCGCGGGGGGCCGGAAAACGCGATTCTGCAAAACAACCCCATGCATTAAAAAATCAGCCTTGTTTTTCAACGACATGACCTTGCGCACTTAAGGCACCTCAGAGACCTGTCAGTGACCGATTCCTTGCCTTCAGGAGCACAGACATTACAGTCAGCGTCGATCATGGCGATGACCACGAAATCGACGCCGCAGCGCGCGGCCGAGGGGGCTGCGACGCGCGAGCGCCCGTACGTCGTGACGTTGGAGGCGCGCCTGGGCACGCCGGCGAGCGGCAAACCGCCGGTACGGATCTTCCTGGGCACCCAGGACGAGCAGGGCCGGGCGGAGCGGGTGTTCTTCTACGCGATCGAGCGGGTCCGCGATCCCGCGCGCGTCTATGAGATCCACGTGATGAAGAACCTGGCCGGCTACGTGCGGAAGGGCTGGCGCACGGGGTTCACGAACTACCGCTTCGCGATACCCGACTACGCCGGACGCACGGGCAAGGCGATCTACAACGACGTCGACCAGATCTACACGGCCGACCCCGCCCTGCTGTTCGACCTCGAACTCGGCGATCACGGCTATCTCGCAGTGTCCGCGAACGACACCTCGGTGATGCTGCTGGACTGCGCGCGCATGGCGGCGTGGTGGAACCTCGACACGGCCACGCGCGGGACCAAGGGACAGCTGCTCGGCAGGGTCAAGGCGCAGCGCGGTTTGTGGGGGCCGCTGGAAGCCGGCTGGAACGCCCGCGACATGGAATTCGTGGCGGGGCGGTCCATGCTCCTGCACTACACGGCGATGCATACCCAGCCCTGGCATCCGTTCCCGAAAGACTATGCCTATCGGCATCATCCGCTGGGGGAGGTGTGGTATCGCCTGGAGCGCGCCGCCGATGACGAAGGCTATGAGGTCTTCACGCGGCAGCGGCCGAGCCCGCAGTACCGGGAGATCATCGCGCAGTATCGGCGGTCGCCCGGAGACGATACCGGGCAACCCGAGTTGCCGCCGGCAGCCGCCAAGCTGGCGGCAGCGCTGGATGTTCAATCCGTCTTGCGATTCGATACGCCGATGCTCGGCAGGAACGCTCAGCTTGTCGCCCACTCACAATGTCACCCCCGCGAAAGCGGGGGTCCAGGGCGAGCGACGGAGCAGTTGCCCCCGCATCAAGTGCGGGGCAGGCTCTGGACCCCCGCTTTCGCGGGGGTGACAACTGAAATTGATCAGCAGGCACAGCCCTTCGATGCCGTGGTCGCCGCCGGCTTGCTGCAGCGATTGCCGGCCGAGGATGTGCCGTGGGTGCTGGCGGAAATGTTCGGGCAGGCGGGCAAGCTCGTCTATGTCGCGGTCGATTGCCAGGACGGCGGCTCGCATCTATGCGCCCGCGATCCCGCCTGGTGGCGCACGCAGATCGCGGCCGCGGCCGCGCGGCATCCGCATGTCGTCTGGCGCCTGGATGCGATCGATCGCAATCGGCGGGGACAGCCGACGACGGTGGCCTATCAGTCAAATCTTGCGGGTGCCAAGGCGGCAACGCCGCCGCGCATCTGGGTGCTGGCGGGGCCGCGCGCCGGCGACCGCTCGCAACTGCTCGCCCTCGCCGACTCCCTGGGCTGGCCCTATGAGGTCAAGGAGCTGGCGTA
>JBGPEQ010000383.1:0-4631 GCA_041482855.1 Dongiaceae bacterium
AAGCGTTTCGGGCTCATCGACCGGCGGGCGCAGCGGCGGATGGCCGAGGAAGCGCTCGCCCGCGCCGGCGGCGAAGACATCCACCCGATGGCGCCGGTGAAGGATCTGCCGTTGTCGCGGCGGCAGATCGTCGAGATCGCCAAGGCGCTGGCGCGGCGGCCCCGAATCCTCATCCTCGACGAGGCGACCTCGGCGCTGACGGCCGCCGACGTGACCAAGGTCTTCGCCGTCCTCAAGCGCCTCCGGTCGGAGGGCCTCGCCCTCCTCTTCATCTCCCACCGCATGCACGAGATCGCCGAGATCGCTGACGAGTGCACGGTCTTCCGCAATGGCCGCAACGTCGCCACCTATAGGGCCGGCACCAAGACCGACAACGAGGTCGTGGAAATGATGATCGGGCGGGAATACAGTCATGTCTTCCCGCCGAAGACGCCCGCAGTGCCGAGTAACAAGCCGCCGATCCTCGAGGCCCGCAATCTCTCCTGGACACAGCGCCTGCGGGATATCTCCCTTGCCGTGCGCGCCGGTGAAGTGGTCGGTCTCGGCGGGCTCGACGGGCAGGGCCAGCGCGAATTGCTGCTTGCCCTGTTCGGCGTCTTGAAGGGGGTCAGCGGCCAACTGCTGATCGACGGCAAGCCGACGTCGATCGCCAGTCCGGAGGCTGCGAAATGCAAGCAGATCGGCATGGCGCTGATCCCGGAGGACCGCAAGACGGAAGGCCTGATGCTGCCGATGGCGGTCTGCGACAACCTGTCGTTCGCGGCACTCGATCGCCTGTCCCATGCTGGGATCATTGACCGCCCCGCGGAGCGGAAGGCGATCGAGGAGATGATCAATCTGCTGGCCATTCGCACCGACGGCGTCGACAAGCCCGTCGGCTCGCTCTCCGGCGGCAATCAGCAGAAGGTGGTCATCGCCAAGTGGCTGATGGTGACACCGCGGATCATCCTTCTCAACGATCCCACGCGCGGCATCGATGTCGGCACTAAGCAGGAGATCTACCAACTCCTGCACAAGCTCGCCGATTCCGGCGCTGCAATCATCTTCTACTCGACCGACTACGACGAGCTGATCGGTTGCTGCAATCGCGTGCTGGTGCTTTATGACGGCGCCGTCAAACGTACGCTCGTCGAAGAGGAGATCACCGAGCGGGCGCTCATCGCGAGCGCGCTCAACATCGCCAGCGATCAGGGGGAGGCCGGCTTCAAGCCGGCGGTCAACGCGTGAGCGACTGGCGCTATCGATTGGCCGAGCAGCGCGGGACGCTGCTTGGAGTTGCCATCTTCCTGTTGATGTTCATCATCTATGTCAGCAACCATCCGGCCGGATTCACCGCCAATGTGGTGCAGACCGCGGCCAACAAAGGCGTGCTCCTCGCCCTCGTGGCGATGGCGCAAACGTTCGTCGTGCTCACCGCCGGCATCGACCTTTCGGTCGGCATGATCTTCATCCTGACCAATTGCCTGGGCTCGTACATCGTCACGGGCTCCATGGGGACCGCGATGCTCGGTGTGATCGGCGTGCTCGTCGCCGGGCTTGCCTGCGGCGCGCTGAACGGGTTGATCGTCATCTATGGACGGCTGCAGCCGATCGTCACGACCATCGCAAGCGGCTCGATCTACTACGGCATCGCGCTGTGGCTGCGGCCGCAGCCCGGAAGTTCCGACGACTTCAACTCGGATATCGCCGATCTCATGACCAGCCAGTTGCCGGGCGGCATACCCATGAGCCTGGTCGCGCTTCTCGTCATCGTCCTGGTGGTCTGGCTGCCGTTCCGCCGCTCGGCGGTCGGCCGTGCGGTCTACGCCATCGGATCGTCGGAGGTGGCGGCCTACATGTCGGGCGTGCCCATCCGTCGAGCGAAGCTCGTCGCCTACAGCCTTTCCGGCCTGCTGTCGGCGGTGGGCGGCCTCTACTTCACGTTCATCACCTATTCGGGAGTGGCATCGTTCGCCGACGGCGGCACGTATACGCTCTATTCGATCGCCGCCGTGGTGCTCGGCGGCGTATCGCTGTTCGGCGGCGTCGGCAGCGCGGTCGGCGCCATCTTCGGCGCGCTCGCGTTCCGGACCATCGGCGACCTCATCTTCGTCTTCGATCTCGAGCCGCTCTGGCAAACGCTGTTCCAGGGCGTCGTTCTTCTCCTCGCGGTCTGCATCGGGTCGGCACGTCTGTTCCAGGTCCGCAACCGTCTCGACCTGTTCGCATGAGGGTGGGCGATGAGTTCCGGTGAATCGCGCCCGCTCATGATGCGCCTGCCGGCGAGGCTGCGCCGTGTCGATCCCGCGGTCGCCACCGCCTTCGGCTGCACGATCCTGCTGCTCTTTCTCGGAAGCCTGTACTCCTCCGAATTCCTCTCGCCGGCCTATCTGCTGCAACAGCTGAAAGTCGCCTCGTTTCTCGGCGTCATCGCGACCGGCATGATGGTCGTCATCCTGCTCGGCCAGATCGATCTGTCGGTGCCATGGGTCGTCGCGGTGGGCGGGATGATGGCGTGCGCGGCGACCGCCCATGGCGAGGCGGGCATGATTCTCGCGATCCCCTTCGGTCTGCTCTGCGGTGTCGCTCTCGGCATCGTCAACGGGATCGGGGTGGCTTATCTGCGCATACCCTCGATGATCATAACGCTGGCGGTCAACGCGGTGGCGCAGGGCTTGATGGTCGCCTATACCGGCGGCTTCTCGCCGCAGGATTCGGCCTCCGCCGCGATGCGCTTCATCGCCACCGGCGACGTCATCGGCGGCATTCCCAATGCCTTGATCGTCTGGGTGCTGATCGGCTCGGGGGCGGTGTTCCTGTTCACGCGCACCACCTTCGGCCGTGCGATCTATGCCATCGGCAACCGCGAACGCGCGGCCTACCTCTCGGGAATCGGCACCCAGCGGGTGGTGATGATCGCCTTTGCCATCTCGGGCGGACTCTCGGCCCTTGGCGGCGTGCTGCTCGCAGGCTATGCCAGCAAGGCGGCGCAGGCGATGGGCGATCCCTACCTGCTGCCGTCAATCGCCGCCGTCGTCCTTGGCGGCACTTCGATTCTCGGCGGCCGCGGCTCCTATCTCGGCACCGTCGCCGGCGTGATCCTGATCACGTTGCTCCAGTCGATCCTGTCGGTGATGCAGATGGAGGAGTTCGGCCGCCAGGTGATCTATGGCGTCGTCATCATTGGAATGCTTCTGCTCTACGGCCGTGAGCGCCTGCTGCGCTGAGCGGACCTAGGGTTGACACGGCGCGGGGCCATCCGTATTTTCCGCCCTCCGTTGCCATTCGAGCGTGTCCGAGGCCTGCCATGAAAGTCATTAACTCTTTGAAATCGGCCAAGAAACGGCACAAGGATTCGCGCATCGTCCGGCGCAAGGGCCGGGTCTACGTCATCAACAAGACCAATCCGCGCTTCAAGGCCCGCCAGGGCTGACGCCGGCGGTCGCGGCCGCCGATCGGATCTATCTGAATTTTTGCAGGGGCGGCCCGATGGTGCCGCCCTTGTTGCGTCTATTGACCGGCCGCGCGCCGCAACACAGATTGCCGGGAGGAGGGTCGCAGCCATGCGCATGCCGGATCCCGACCGCGACGTCATCGCCCGCCGCGCCGCAATCGCCACGGATCTCCGGCAGATCGTGCCGGGCGAGGGCGTGATCCAGGACGAGGACGAGCGCCGCGTCTATGAATCCGACGGCCTCACGGCCTATCGCGAGCTGCCGCTGCTGACGGTCCTGCCCAGCAATACGCAGCAGGTGTCGCGCGTCCTCAGCTATTGCAGCGAGCGCAAGCTGAAGGTGGTGCCGCGCGGCGCCGGCACCTCGCTCTCGGGCGGCGCGCTGCCGCTCGCCGACGGCATCCTGCTCGGCCTCGCCAAGTTCAACCGCATCCTCGACATCGATTTCGCCAACCGCTGCGTGGTGGCGCAGCCCGGCGTGACGAACCTCGCCATCACCCACGCCGTGCAGCATGAAGGCTTCTACTACGCTCCCGATCCCTCGAGCCAGATCGCCTGCACCATCGGCGGCAATGTGGCCGAGAACTCCGGCGGCGTGCACTGCCTGAAATACGGCGTCACCACCAACAACGTGCTCGGCCTGGAGATCGTGCTGATCGACGGCACGGTGGTTCGCCTCGGCGGCAAGCACCTGGATTCCGAGGGCTACGATCTCTTGGGCCTGATGAACGGCTCCGAAGGGTTGCTCGGCGTCATCACCGAGGTGACCGTACGCATCCTGAGGAAGCCGGCGACGGCGCGCGCGCTCCTCATCGGCTTCCCGTCGAACGAGAGCGCCGGCGATTGCGTCGCCGCCGTCATCGGCGCCGGCATCATTCCCGGCGGCATGGAGATGATGGACAAGCCGGCCATCCGCGCCGCCGAGGATTTCGTCCATGCCGGCTATCCGCTCGACGTCGAGGCGCTGCTGATCGTCGAACTCGACGGCCCGCAGGCCGAGGTCGATCACCTGATCGCCCGCGTCGACGAAATCGCCCGCCGCAGCGGTGCCGTCTCGCTGCGAGTCAGTAACAGCGAGGAGGAGCGCCTGCAGTTCTGGGCCGGCCGCAAGGCGGCATTTCCCGCCGTCGGCCGCATCTCGCCCGACTACTACTGCATGGACGGCACCATTCCGCGCGCGCAATTGCCGAAAGTGCTG
>JBGPEQ010000384.1:0-4623 GCA_041482855.1 Dongiaceae bacterium
CTGGATTCAGTGAAATGACTTGCTTCGGCCGGATGAACAAATCTTCCTGATTCGACTCTCTCGCATCGTTGCGATTGGGAGTATCTACTGGAAACTCGTATGGGCCGTCGCTTCGACAGATGTGCGCACGAATGTCACCCGACTCGATTTCCAGACAATGCCAAGTGCCGATCTTCATGGGGCACATGCTCGCCTGCATCGGGAGATCGCCGCGTTCACAGGCTTGCTGAAATCGGAACATCACCGCTGCTCGGCGAATATGCCCCCGGAGGTCGCACCCCACGGGTGTTCTGAGGAACGGATTGTTCTCGATGCAGTCATCCGCGATCATCACCCCCTCGCGAACAGTGCGAGCGGTGGGCCGAAATGTCGGGGCCGGGAATGCGCGTTGAAGCCTATCTTGAATTTCGTGGATCATGGGTTGCCTCTCAACTGACGCAAGCGATTTCCCACAAATGGCATCCCATGTCAAATGATTTCCCTATTTCTCCCATCTCGATTTCGTCGCTTTCAGAGCGATCCGCAAAATAATACGTCGACAGTGCGCCAAATCTGCCTGCGCTGACGCCATTGGTCCGGTAGCTGGCGCGGCTCTGCGAGAACACGGAGCCAGACTAGAACTGTGCTGCCTCTACGCCGCCACGCGGATCGCCGCCGGTGCCCTGGATCGACCGCGCGGACGCACGACGATCTCCACGCTGTGATCGAGGGCGACCAATCCGAGCATGAGCCGCTCGAGCGAGATGCCGCGCAGCTTGTAGTTCCGCAGCGCCGAGACTTTTGGTTGCGTCATCCCGAGAAGGCGCGCCGCCTCCCCCTGCGTCACATCGCGCCGATCCAGGATCTCGTTCAGTCGCAATGCAAACACGGCCTTCGCCGACAGCTCGTCGGCATCGGGAAACCCGAGATCGGCAAGCACATTGCCGCTTGGCCTACGCGGCGCCTTTCCGGACGACTTCGCCATCAGCTACCTCTCACCTCGGCCGCCTCCTGGCGCCGCTTGATGAGCGCCTTCAGGCGGCGCTCCACCAGATCCACATCGGACTTCGGCGTCTTGCGACCGCGCTTCGACTTCTTCTGAAATGCGTGCAGCACATGAATCGCATCTGCAAACCTCACGATATAGATGCATCGGTACGTTCCGCCGACATTATCCTCAGTCAACTCGAAGACGCCCGCTCCCAGCCCATGCCACGGCTTCGCGGAGGGTGGCATCCCGCCGAGTTGCACAACGAACAACGCCACTCCCATGTCCTTCTGGACAGGCGTCGGAAAGGTCTTGAAGTCGGCCCGCGCCGAACCTTCCCAGACAACGGGCCTTCGCGCGCAACCGTGCGGCCCGCCCGTGCGGTCCATGACTGATCCTCATTATACCCGTTTATATATAAAACGCAAGAGTCGGCTCCACCGCGCCAATCACCGGCGCTCGCGCTCCTTCATCTCGTCGAAATCCCGCAGCGTCTGCAGGCACTCGCGGATGAAGCCGTTGATGCGGCGGCGCTCGGCCAGCGCCGCGCGGCTGAAGAAGCCGTCCTTGCGCGCGTTCTGGCTGCCCTTCGGCGGCCCGATGCCGCGGGCGCCGCCATGCTGGAAGCAGCGGCGCTTGCCGGCCGCCGGCGGCAGCGGGCAGCGGCCGCCCTGGCGCAGCCTGGCGCCGCAGCGTCCCGGCTCGATCTCGGCCCCGGTTTCAGCCCCGGCCTCGACTTCCACACAACGCAGATTGCTATTGAACATTTCATGAACTTAGTGTATTCTATATAAACCTGTCAACGCGAAACCTCCGGAGCCTTGGTTCCGATGCCGATCATCCAAGTACCCAACCATCGCTCGATTGCCTGCGGCCCGTGCAAGGCCATGGCGAGTCTCACCCGCGTCATTCGGGTCTTCCTTACGCGTTTTACAATAGCTTTATTCCGCGAGTTTTCAGAGTCGACCCTCCCTCCCATGAGACTACTCCTCGCCGTCGGTCCGGCCGCGCTTGAGCGGCCGGGGTGCGACGCCTATAGTCCGGTCCGTCACCGGGAGACAACGCACGAGATGACGATCATGAGCCTGAGCGCCGGCCGTTTCCTTCGTCTTGCCGCGGCCTGCGCCGCCGTCTTCCTGCTGGCCGGCTGCGGCCTGTTCGGCCCCAGCGAAGAGCCCTATGTGGAGCGGCCGCCGGAGGAGCTCTACAATACCGGGCTCGCCTACATGCAGGACCAGGAATACAGCAAGGCCGCCAAGGCCTTCGACGAGGTCGACCGCCAGCATCCCTATTCGCCCTGGGCGACCCAGGCGCAGCTGATGTCGGCCTTTGCCTACTACCTGCAGGACAAGTACGACGACGCCCTGATCGCGCTCGGCCGCTTCATCGACCTCCACCCCGGCAACAAGAGCGCCGCCTACGCCTACTATCTCAAGGCCATCTGCTACTACGAGCAGATCGTCGATGTCGGCCGCGACCAGAAGAACACCCAGCAGGCGTTCGACGCCCTCAACGACGTCGTCACCCGCTTCCCCAACACCGACTACGCGCGCGACGCCGCCCTCAAGCTCGACCTCGCCCGCGACCACCTCGCCGGCAAGGACATGGAGGTCGGCCGCTTCTATCTCGATCGCAAGCAGTACCTGGCGGCCATCAACCGCTTCCGCCGCGTCATCGAGGAGTATCAGACCACGACCCATGTGCCGGAGGCGCTCGAGCGCCTCACCGAGTGCTATCTGGCGATCGGCGTCAAGGACGAGGCGCAGAATGCCGCCGCCGTGCTCGGCTACAACTATCCCGGCAGCGACTGGTACCAGGACAGCTACAACCTCCTGACCAGCGCGGACCTGCAGCCGATGAAGAAGGAAGGCTCCTGGCTCAGCGCGGTGTTCTGATGCCCGGTGCCGAGCGGCGATGCTGCTGAACCTGTCGATCCGCGACGTCGTCCTCATCGACCGCCTGGATCTCGAGATCGATCCCGGCCTCTCCGTGCTGACCGGCGAGACCGGCGCCGGCAAGTCGATCCTGCTCGATGCGCTCGGCCTCGCCCTCGGCGGCCGCGCCGATGCGCAGCTGCTCCGCCCCGGCGCCAAGCAGGCCAGCGTCAGCGCGGAGTTCGCGGTCGACTCCGACCACGCCGTGCGCGCGCTGCTCGACGAGCAAGGCCTGCCCAACGACGGCAACATCATCCTGCGCCGCCAGCTCGGCGCCGATGGCCGCAGCCGCGCCTTCGTCAACGACCAGTCCGTCGGCGTCGCCCTGCTGCGCCGCATCGGCGAGTCGCTGGTGGAGATCGAGGGCCAGTTCGAGCAGCAGCGCCTGCTCGACAGCGCCAACCACCGCACCATGCTCGACGCCTTCGGCGGCCTCGCCGACCGGGCGACCCAGGTGCGCGACGGCTGGCGGCAGTGGCGGGCGAGCGCCACGGCGCGGGCAGAGGCCGAGGCAGCGCTGGCGCGGGCACGCCGCGACGAGGAGTATCTGCGCCACGCCGCCGCCGAGCTGACGGAGATGGACCCCAAACCCGGCGAGGAAGCCGAACTGGCGGAGACGCGCCGCCTGCTCTCCAACCGCGAGAAGCTGCTGGAGGCCGCCCACGCCGCCTTCGACGAGCTGACCGGCGAGCGCGGCGCCGACGGCCGCCTCATGGCGGCCCAGCGCCGCCTCGACCGCATCGCCGACAAGGCCGGCGAGTTGACCGCGCCCGTCATCGCCGCCCTCGACCGCGCCGCCGCCGAGCTGGCCGACGCCGCCGACCGCCTGCGCCGCCTGGTCAACGATCCCGAGCTGGCGCCCCATCGCCTGGCCCAGATCGAGGAGCGCCTGTTCGCTCTCCGCGACCTCGCGCGCAAGCATGGCGTGCCCGTCGACGCGCTCGCCGACCACGGCGCCAAGCTGGCGGCCCAGCTCGCGGCCCTCGACGACCAGAGCGGCCGCCTCGCCCGCCTGGCGCAAGAGGAAGCGGCGGCGCGCCAGGCCTACGCGGCCGCGGCCGATGGGCTGAGCAAGGCCCGCGCCAAGGCGGCGCGCGGCCTCGACGCCGCCGTGAACACCGAGCTGCCGCCCCTCAAGCTCGACAAGGCGCGCTTCGCCACCCGGCTCGAGCCGCTGCCCGACGCCGAGTGGGGCGAGCATGGCCGCGAGCGCGTGGTCTTCGAGATCACCACCAATCCGGGCATGCCGCCGGGACCGCTCAGCAAGATCGCCTCCGGCGGCGAGCTGTCGCGCTTCCTGCTCGCCCTCAAGGTCGTGCTGGCCGAGGCCGATCCGGTGCCGACCCTGGTCTTCGACGAGGTCGACAGCGGCGTCGGCGGCGCCACCGCCGCCGCCGTCGGCGAGCGCCTGGTACGCCTCGGCCGCAAGCTGCAGGTGCTCGTGGTCACGCACTCGCCGCAGGTCGCCGCCCGCACCGACCAGCATTGGCGGGTCGAGAAGGCGACCGCCGGCAAGAGCGCCGTCACCCGCCTCGCCGTGCTCGACGCCACGGGCCGCCGCGAGGAGATCGCCCGCATGCTGTCGGGCGCCAGCATCACCGACGAAGCCCGCGCCGCCGCCGACCGCCTGATGGCGACCGCGCCGGCGCCGCGTCAGACCCGGTCCCCGGGCCAAGCCCGGGGATGAGGCCGACGGCCGACATCGCCGTCGAGAAACTGACC
>JBGPEQ010000385.1:0-4617 GCA_041482855.1 Dongiaceae bacterium
CCGCCGCGGCCGGCAGCGCTTCCTTCACCAGGGCGGCGAAGTTTTTTTGAACGTCTCCTGCGCCGCCGCGTCGGCCTGCGGGTGGCGCGGCCGCACCGACAGGCGCGTGAACTTGAGCCGTTTCAGAAGCCGGCCCACGTGACGCTCGGAGACCTCGACGTCGAAGCGCAGCTTGATCTCCGTCTGAAGGTCAGCGCAGCGCCAGCGCACCACCCGGTGCACATTGACGTCCGGACCTGCTTCGACCAGCTGCGCAAGCTCGGCCAACTGCCCATCCTTCAGCTGCCCCGGACGCCCCGGCCGCGGCCGGTCGCGCAAGCCGTCTACGCCTTCCTCGTTGTAGCGAATCACCCAGTCCCTGAGCGTCTGACGATCCATGCCGGCCGTCCGGGCCGCCGTCGTGCGTGAGGCTCCTTCCATCACCAGCGCGAGTGCCAGAAGACGGCGTGCCTGATCGCTGTCCTTCGTGCGACGTGCCTCTCTACGCAGCGCCGCCGCCGAATGCTCAGTCCGCGTAACCGCCAACGCCATGATGATCCTCCTCAGCGAATCAATCGCTTGAGAGAATCACATCCGCTCAGCTTTGTGAATCACCTACCCGAGTCACCAGTTCGGTCGGTTGGTATTAGCCGGCGTCCAGCATGATCCGTCATCATCAGATGCGCTCAGGGAGCGAGCCTTGTCCGGCTTCACCTATCTGCCGCGGGATTGCCCGCGCTGCGGCCAAAGTCTCGGCGCCGAAGAGGCAGCGTGCCCGCATTGCGGCGATGAGCGCGGCTTCCGCTTCCCCATATTCCATTCGCTCGGCATCGCCGTGTTCGTGGCGGGCGCCGTCGCCTACCACTTCTATCCGGATGTCGGCGCCACGCTGATCCGTTTCGCCGGCTACGGCGATACCATCCCGCAACAGTAGTCCGACGTCAGCGGTCGCCACGCCGCGCCGCCACCAGCCGCAGCACATCGTGGAGCGGGCAATCGGCCACGCCCAGTTCGTCCAGGTGTCGCACCGTGTTCTCGAGGTAAGCGACATTCGTTCCCTTCGTGCCGGCGCCCTGCAGGATCTGCTCGGCGATCCGCTCGGGCCGCAAGCGGCGGTACCCTCCATGACGGCGATCGACAACGTAAGCCGCGGCCTTGACGACGCGCGGCGGCGGTCGTGGCGATTCCCGTGTCGACGGCACCTCCATCGGCGAACCGGCGGCGGGCAGCAGCGTCGCCTTGAGCCAGCGCGGCTCATAGATGCCGGAGAGCATCTCGCGCTCGTGCAGGTAGTCGCTGACCGTCTTGCCCTGGGTGCGGCAGACCTTGTAGGCGCGGCCGCGGCAGGCGCCGCCGCGATCGAGCCCGAGCACCAGGCCGGGCTTCTCCTTGGTGCCGCGATAGTGCGTCGACTCGACGCAAAAGGACCGGTGATAGCCGCGCACCAGGGCGGGATGGCTTTCGAGAAAGGCAAAGCCCGGGTTCCACATCAGCGAGCCATAGGCGAAGATCCAGAAATCCTCGCCCGGCGGGGGCGACAGGCGGCGGCGCTCGATGAGGTCGCGCTCGCTCATCGCCGTGCCACGAGGGCGACGCCGACCACGGTGACCGCCATGCCGAGGAGCGCCAGCGGCCCCAGCGTCTCGTCGAACAGCAGCCAGCTGCCGAGGGCCGCGGTCGGCGGCACCAGATAGAACATGCTGACCACCCGCGAGGCCTCGCCGCGCCGGATCAGCCAGCCGAGCAGGCTGACGGCGCCGAGCGACAGCACGAGGATGAGCCAAGCGTAGGCGATGACGATGTCGCACGACCAGGCAATGGCGCCGGTCTCGCCCATGATGAGCGTCATGGCGTAGGTCGCGACGGCCGCCGCGCCATACTGGATGACGCCGCCGCTGCGCCAATCCATCTGGCTGCAATACTTCTTCTGATAGAGCGTCGCCACGGTGATGCCGACGAGTCCGACGGCGTTCCAGGCCACGCCCTCGAGCTGGCCGATGTCGAGCGACAGCTTGTTCCAGAGAACGAGCCCGATGCCGAGGAAGCCGAGGACAAGGCCCAGCCACTGGCGCGCCCGCACGCGCTCGCCCAGCAGCGGCCCCACTACCATAGCGGTGATGATCGGCTGCACGCCCACGATAAGCGCGGAGATGCCGGCGGGAATGCCGCGGGCGATGGCGGTGTAGACGCCGCCCAGATACATGGCCTGCAGGAAGAGGCCGACGACGGCGATGTGGCCGGCGAAGCGCCAGGTCCGCGGCCAAGGCGCGCCGGTGGCGATCGCGATGGCGGCCAGCAGCACAGTTACGATGAGGAAGCGGTAGAGCAGGAAAGTGAACGGCTCGGCGAAACGGACGCCAAGCTTGGTGACGACGAACCCGCTCGCCCACAGCACCACGAACAGGGGCGGCATGAGGTAGTGCCAGAGCGGACGGGCGGCAGCGGTCTGGGCGACGGTCATCGATTGCCAGGCAAGACGACGCCATCATAACCGGCTGCGGCGGCCCCACAAGTTGCGCCGCCGCCGACCAGCCACGACTTTTCCGCATTCGTCGTCTAGGATCGGACCATGCGGAAACGCTGGATCATCGGCGGAGTCGGCTTGGCCGTCCTGCTGGGCGCCGCCTACACCGGCTACTGGTTCTGGCTGGCCCAGACCTTCCAGCAGAACCTCGCGCTGTGGGTCGACCAGCAGCGGGCGATGGGATATCGGATCTCCTATGCCTCCGGCGAACCCGGCGGCTACCCGCTGTCGATCCATATCGCCCTGTCCGAGGTCGTCATAGACTCTCCGCCTGGGCAGTCGTCATGGCGACTCGACACGGCGTCGAAGTTCCTGAGCATCGCCCCTTGGAGTCCGCTCTCGCTCCGCATCATCGACGGCGATGAGCCCGCGGCCTGCAACCTGCGGTGGGCGGCAGATGGCCGGAACCTCGGCATGTCCATTGATGGAATGGACCTAAGGATCCGCCTCTCGACCGCAGGCGATCTCCCGGCCATCAGGATCAGCGGCAGGTCTGTCGGGGTAACCGAGCAGGGACGGGAAATTGCCGGCCTGATCCAGCCGTCGGGAAGCGTCGATCTTTTCCCGGCCGCGTCCGACACCCAGAGCTCGGCCGAGTTCCTGCTCTCCGCTCACGGCATCGACTTCGTTCCGCCAGCGCAATCGGACTCGAAAACCGTCCAGACCTACGACTGGCTGATTGTCGGGCAGATCAAGGGACCGGTGCCGCTGGCGCCATTGCCGGCTGCCCTGGCCGCCTGGAGCAGCGAGGGTGGCCATGTAGAGCTGACGCAGTTCAATGCGACCTGGGAAGCGGCGACGACGGTCTCCGGCGACGGCACCGTCGCCCTCGATCGGAGGCTGCAGCCGGTCGGCGCCTTTAGCGCGGTCGTGCGGGGCTACAACGAAGCCGTCGATGCCGCGGTCGGCCGCGGCGTGATGACGGCGGCGCAGGGCACGGCCGTGAAGCTGTGGCTCAGTGCCCGCGCCGAGAAGGACGAGCGCGGCTTCAAGGTGAAGCTGCCGCTGACGATCCAGGATGGCTTCCTGTCGATGGGGCCGATCAAGCTGGCGCAGGTGCCGCGCATCGCATGGGAATGAACGGCGCGTGCCGGATCACGTCACCCGGAAATTCCCGAACTGCCAGGGATCGGTCCAGTCCAGGTTAGGTTCGGGGAACAGCACGGCGCGGCCCTTGAGCGGGGTCCAGTCGCCGCGCGCGGCCACCACCTTGCCGAGATAGGGGCGGCAGACATCGAGCACGAAATCGTGGTCCAGGTCTTCCGGCTCGAGCAGGCCCTGTTTCGGGTTCTCGATCATCCAGATGGCGCCGGCCAGCACGGGTGCTGCGATCTGCAGCGAGGTGGCGTTGAAGCGCGGCCCCAGGATCTCGCGCGCCTCCTCGATGGTGAGCTGGGAGCCGTACCAGACGGCGCCGAAATCGCCCATCAGCAGAGCGCCCAGCTCGTCCATGCCGGCGACGATCTCCTCGCCCATCAGCCGCACCTTCTTCTGCATCTTGAAGCCGTGCATCTGCAGCTCGCGCACGGACGTCACGGCGTCATCGCAGGGGTGATAGGCGTAGTGCACGGTCGGGCGGTAGATCGGGCGCTCGTGGTCGAACACCGTCAGGTAGTCGCTGAGGGTGATCGACTCGCCGTGGGTGATGCAGAAGCCGATCATCGGACCGTTGAGCGGTGTCCAGGAACGAACCTGGGTCACGCAGCCCGGCTGGTTCAGGTAGATCGCGCATTTCGAGCCCACCGGATGCTCGTTGGCGTCGAGCGGCAGTCGCTTCTCGTGGGTGCCCCAGCCCAGCTCGGCCGGCTGCAACCCCTCGCTGACGAAGCCGTGGATGCTCCAGGTGTTCACGAACTCGTCCATGCGCGTGGGGATGTTGGCGACCTGGGTGTCGCGCTCGGCCACATGGATGACCTTGAGGCCGATATCCATGGCGAGCCGCGCCCAGCCCTCCCGCGTCGTCGGCTTGCGCGTCTTCGGGTTCTGGCTCCGCGCGATCTCCAATATGCCGGCCTTCACGAAGTGGCTGATGAGGCCGGGGTTGGCGCCCATGGTCAGGACGGCGGAGGGCGAACCCTTCGGCCATTTCTTCGCCGCCTCCTTCATCGAATAGC
>JBGPEQ010000386.1:0-4613 GCA_041482855.1 Dongiaceae bacterium
AGGCGCGCGCCCGGCCGGAGACGACCGGAAAGGATCAGCTGTACCAGCTCGCGATAGACCTGGCGGTGCAGCAGCTCACCGCCCTCGCGTTCGACGTGGACCGGGACCGGCGGGGCGCTGGCGGAGCGGCGGCTCATCGAAAAAGTGGTACTATAAAAACTGCGGGAGTGGTCCTTTTCACAGGGCCACTCTAGCGCTACATCAGACCGTCATCAATCCGGGAGCCAGACCCCATGGACGCCTATACGCCGACGGCGCGCTCGAAGGTTAAGCGGCTGCACGAGCGCGGCCGCTACGACCGCGAGAGCGTGTTCGCCGTACTCGACGCCAGCCTGTTCTGCCATATCGGCTACGTCATCGACGGCCAGCCCTATGTAACGCCGACCGGCTACTGGCGCGTCGATGACCATCTCTACTGGCATGGCTCCTCGGCCAGCCGCATGCTGCGGACCCAGAGCGCCGGCATTCCCGTCTGCTTCACCGTGATGATCGTGGACGGCCTGGTGCTGGCGCGCTCGGGCTTCCACCATTCGGTGAACTACCGGTCGGTGATGGCATTCGGCCAAGCCCACAAGGTCGAGGACAACGACGAGAAGCGTGCGGCGCTCGACTCCTACGTCGAGCGCTTCCTGCCGCAGCGCAACCGCGAGCTGCGCCCGATCGATGCGCAGGAGTTGAAGGCGACGACTCTGTTGGGCATGACCATCGAGGAGGCGTCGGCCAAGATCCGCACCGGGCCTCCCAAGGACGACGAGCCCGACTACGACTTGCCGGTATGGGCCGGCGTCGTGCCGATCCGCCAGGTGTTCGGCGAGCCCGTGCCCGATCCCCGCCTGCGCGACGGCACCAAGCTGCCGCTGCACGTCGCCACGCTCGCGCCGGGCGCGGACTTCAGCGCCGTCATGGCACGGCTGGCGAAGCACCGCTGATCGGACGTCGCGTGCCCAGCCTCCATAGCCTACTGATCTTCACGCTGGCCGCGGCGGCGTTGAACATCTCGCCCGGCCCGTCGAACCTCTACGTCATGTCGCGCGGCCTGGCGCAGGGCGCGCGCGCCGGGCTGGTCGCGGCGTTCGGCCTGGCGACCGGCAGCTTGTTCCATGTGACCGTGACGGCGCTCGGCTTGTCGGTCGTCCTGCGCTACTCGCCGACGCTCTATGCGGTCGTGAAACTCGTCGGCGCGGCCTATCTGATCTTTCTCGGCCTGCGCCTGCTGCTGTCGAAGGGCGCCGCATTGGCCGCCGCGGCGAGCAGTAACCGTCGGCCGCACGGGCGCATCTTCCGCGAGAGCATCCTGGTCGAGATGCTCAATCCGAAGACCGCCCTCTTCTTCCTTGCCTTCCTGCCGCAGTTCGCCGTTCCCGGCGCCGGGCCGTTGGCGCCGCAGCTGCTGCTTCTGGGCGGCATCGTTACGTTGACGGCGATCCCCTGCGACGCCTTCGTCGCGTTGGCGTCGGGTGCTGCCGCCAACGCGCTGGCGCGACGGCCGCTCTACGGCCGACTTCAGAAATGGCTGTCCGGATCGATCCTGGTCAGCTTGGGCGCTTACGTCGCGGCTTCCGAGAAGCCCTAGACGGTACCGCCGGAGCGCCCGGGACGGGCGACTCCGGCGCCGAGGCTTAGCCGATCAGATCTGGTCGGTGAAGAAGCGATGGACGGTCGAGGTCTTGTAGGTCTCGCCCGGCTTCAGCACCGTCGACGGGAAGTCCGGATGGTTCGGCGAGTCCGGGAAGTGCTGCGTCTCCAGGCACAGCCCATCGCCCTGCCGGTACATCTTGCCGGCCGAGCCGACCAGCGTGCCGTCGAGGAAATTGCCGGTATAGAACTGGATACCGGGTTCGGTCGTCGAGATCTCGAGGATGCGGCCGGTCTTGGCATCCTCCAGGCGGGCCGCCAGCGCCAGCGAGCCGTCGTTCGGCCGGCTCAGCACCCAATTGTGATCGTAGCCGCGTCCATAGACGAGTTGCTCATCGCCGTCGCGGATACGGTCGCCGATGCGGGTCGGCTGGCGGAAGTCGAACGGCGTGCCTTCGACCGACGCTATCCCCGTCGGGATCGACGTCGCGTCCACCGGCGTGTATTTGTCCGCATTGATCCTGAGCTTCTGGTCGAGCACGGTGCCCGAGCCATTGCCGGCCAGGTTGAAGTAGGAATGGCTCGTCAGGTTGATCACAGTCGCCTTGTCGGTGGTCGCCGCATAGTCGATGCGGAATTCATTCTTGTCGTTCAGGGTGTACGTCACCTTGACATCGAGGTTGCCGGGATAGCCCTCGTCGCCGTCCGGGCTCAGATAGGCAAGCTCGAGGCCGACGCTGTCGCCGCCCGGCAGTTCCTTGACCTGCCAGATGTGCTTGTCGAAGCCCTTCACGCCGCCGTGCAACGAGTTGGGGCCGTTGTTGGCCGCCAGCGTGTATTGCTTGCCGTCGAGCGTGAACTTGGCGTTGGCAATGCGGTTGGCATAGCGGCCGGCGATCACGCCGAAATAAGGGTTCTTGCTGACGTAGTTGTCGATGTCGCGGAAACCGAGAACGACGTTGTCAATCTTGCCGTCGCGGTCCGGCGCCTTGATCGAGGTGATGATGCCGCCATAGTTGATGACGCCGACCGACATGTTCTTGGCGTTGGTCATGGTGTACTCGACCACGGCCGTGCCGTCCGGCAGCTTGCCGAAATCGCGCTTCTCGATATTGCCCGCGCTGGCGGTCGTCGTTCCCATGATAACTGCTCCACATGCACCGAGCCGGGCTGATCAACGCCCCTGGAAACGCGGCTTCTCCTTGGCCAGGAAAGCCTTGATGCCGGCGCGATAGTCCTCGGTGCCGCAGGCGGCATAGGACTCCGCGATCTCGGCTGCCGACAGCGGCTTCGGATCGAGCAGCCGGCGCGCGAACTTCTTATGCCAGCGATGGACGAGCGGCGCCCCATCGGCGATCCGGCGCGCGCTCGCCCTCGCTTCTTCTTCGACGGCCGAATCCGGCACGACGCGGCACACGAGTCCCTTCTCATAAGCTTCGCGGGCGCCGATCATCCGGCCTTCGAGCAGGAGTTCGATCGTCGTCGCGCGGCCGACCAATTCCATGAGGGCCGCGATCTCCGGATAGGGCATGGTGATGCCCAGGCGCTGCACGGGCGCGCCGAACTTGCTGCCGTCGCCGGCGATGCGGAGGTCGCAGTGGATCGCGATCTCCAGGCCGGCCCCCGCACAGGCACCGTGGATCTGCGCCACCGTCGGTACAGGGCAATCGCGCAGCGCGCTCAGTGCGGCGCCCATGATCTCCGCATAGGCCGCCGCCTTGGCCGGCGTGTCCCGCTCGCTCGCAAACTCCGCCACGTCGGCACCGGCACCGAAGGCGCCTCCAGCGCCGCGCAGGATCACGCAGCGGACCGCGCCATCGGCAGCGACCTCCGCCATGATCGCGGCGAGTCGCTGCCACATCGCCTTGTCGAGCGCGTTCAATCGATCGGGCCGATTGAGCGTGACTGTCGCGATGTCGCCATCGCGGGATAGCAACACGACGTCGGACATGGGCAAGGCCTCGCCTCCGTTGCATATGAGCGCGCAACCTACCAGGAATGACGGCGCAGCGGAGCGAAAGCGCACAGGCTCGAAGATAAGGTCCGGCCACGCAGCGCCCGCCCCTCCTCAGTTGTCACCCGGACGAAAGTCTGGTCCGTCGATCAGAGAACCGCAAAGACGAAAAGACGAAAAGCGGCCAAGCGCTCCCGATCTTCGCGTCTTTGCGTCTTTGCGGTAAATCTTTCATCTGGTTGCAGCTACGCGGCGCTGCCCCTTGCGGGGGCGGCGCCGCGAATTACGCAAAGCTGACTGCAGATTCTTCTTGACGGAAATAGGATCGCCATCCTATAATACGAAAATTATGCGATGGAGTCGTGTGTCCGGGAACGGGCGCCGGCTCCATCGTCGTTTTGGGTCGCTGTGCACGGCGGCCTGGGCCGAGCAAGACGGCCCCGCGGCGGCGCATCCTGCGATGCGGTGCCGTCGACTTCCCTGGCGTCGACTGCCACTGGACTGCGGGAACCAACCCGCACAGCCGTCGCGTGCGTCCGGTTCACAGCTGCCCCTCGTCCGGACGGCGCGGCTTATCAAATCGCGAGCCGGCCTGCCTGCGTTAAGGGCCGGCGTTCGCTGCGGGCAGCCCTGGCCGGCCTCCCGCGCCTATCGGTAGGAGCGTTGCGACCGGCCTTACAAGCACGTGCGACAAGACGTCTAACCCCAGGCACCGTGCACCTGAGGCCGTCCTCGTCAGACGGCCGGGAGATCCCCCGGTTGCCGCCCCTGCTGCCGCCGCCGGCGACAGCATCGACATCAGAGAATGCGAGGATCCGATGCCAGCGTGCCCATGGCGAGAATTGCCGCCGCGACGTCAGCTGCGTTGTCGCTCCGGCAAATAGCCGCTAGACAAGGCGCGCCGAACGCTCGTCCGGGAGACCGCCCATGCCCGCCGCCGCCGAGGCCGCCCGCACCACGGCCCGCATCCTGCTGGAGATCGAGGCCGTGCATTTCCGGCCGCGCCAGCCCTTCACGCTGACTTCGGGGCGGGCGAGCCCGGTCTATATCGATTGCCGCAAGATCATCTCCTTCCCGCGCGCGC
>JBGPEQ010000387.1:0-4609 GCA_041482855.1 Dongiaceae bacterium
CCAGCAGACCGGCGGCGGCAAGGTGACGGCGCGCGCAACGCAGAAACGTCAGCTGGTCGGCTTCCGTGAGCAGGGCCTGGAAGGCATGGCCGCAGGCAATGATGAGATCGAATTCGCGGCCGAGAGCGTAGCTGCGGAAATCGCCCTCGACCCAGCGAACCGAATTCGGGCCGGCCTTCCTCTCGGCGAATGCAAGCATCGGCGGCGACCGATCGAGGCCGATCACCTCCTTGCCGAACCGAGCCAGCGGGATGGCGAGCCGGCCGGTCCCGCAGCCGAGATCGAGCACGCGCGGACCGCAGCTTTCCGCCAATGACAAGAAGAACTTCGCGCCGTCGTCGATGTCGCCATACTCGGCATCGTAGCGGACGGGATCGTCGTACTCGTCGATGCCAGCCATAAGCAGACGCGCTAAACCCGCACCACGTGCACGTCGGTCACCGGCTTCTTGCCATGGCTGGCGTGCAACGTGCGGCGGACGGCCAGGCGCGCGGCCTCCTTGACGGCGGCGTCATCGCTGCGATCATTGCCGGAGAGCGCGCTCACGGCCGAGCGCACGGCGGCCGTCACATCATCGAGATACTCGGCGTCCAGCTCGGGATCGAGCAGGCCCTGCACCGTCACCTGCGGATCGGCCTTGAGCTTGCCCGCCTTGTCCAGCACCAGCGTGGCGACGGCCGCACCGCTCCAGGCAGCGCGATGGCGCGTGCGCATGACCGTGCCGTCGAGCGGGATGAGGACCTTGCCGTCGAGGCCGAGGCGGCCGGTCGGCACCTGGTCCACGATGGCGGCCGGACCGGGGGCCAACCGCACGACATCGCCGTTCTCGATCACCAGGGCTTGCGAGACCTGGCAGCTCTCCGCCAGCCGCGCGTGGGCCGCCAGATGGCGAGCCTCGCCATGGACGGGAATGGCGATCTTGGGCCGCACCCATTGATACATCGCCACGAGCTCGTCGCGCGCGGGATGGCCGGAGACATGCACGAAATGGTCGCGCTCGGTCACCACCTCGACGCCGAGCTTCACCAGCTTGTTCTGCAGCTCGCCGATGGAGTGCTCGTTGCCGGGAATGATGCGCGACGAGAACACGACGCTGTCGCCCTTCTCCAGCTCCACATTGGGGTGCTCCTCCCGGGCGATGCGGGCGAGGGCCGAGCGCGGCTCGCCCTGGCTGCCGGTGCAGATCAGCAGCACCTTCTCGCGCGGGAGATAGCCGACATCGTGCTCGCTGATAAAGGGCGGCAAGCCTTTCAGGTAACCGTTCTCGCGCGCCGCCTCGGCAATGCGCCAGAGCGAGCGGCCGACGAGCGCGACCTGGCGGTCATGGGCGGCGGCAATGCGGGCAATCGATTCGACGCGAGCGACGTTGCTGGCGAAGCAGGCGACCGCGACGCGCCCGCTGAGCCGGCCGACGAGGTCGCCGAGGCTGTCGCGCACCGAGCCCTCGGAGCCGGAGGTGCCGTGCACCAGCGCGTTGGTCGAATCGCAGATCATCGCGAGGATGCCCTCGTCGCCGAGGCGGCGCAGGGCGGCCTCGTCCGTCACCTCGCCGACGAGCGGCTCGGGGTCCAGCTTCCAGTCGCCGGTATGCAGCAGCGTGCCTGCAGGCGTGCGGATCACGACGGCATTCGGCTCGGGGATCGAATGGGTGAGCGTCACCAGCTCCAGCTCGAACGGCTTCAGCTTGAAGCGGCCGGACATCGGAATCTCCGTGATGTCGGCCTCGTCGCCGCCCTCCACCTCGCGCAGCTTGCGGCGCACCAGCGCGGCGGTGAAGGGCGTCGCGTAGATCGGACAGCGCAACCGCGGCCACAGATAGGGCACGGCGCCGATGTGGTCTTCGTGGCCGTGGGTGAGGACGAGGCCGACGAGGTCGCGGCGGCGCGCCTCGATGAAGCCGATGTCGGGCATGATGACCTCGATGCCCGGCGTGCGCTCGTTGCCGAAAGTGACGCCGAGGTCGATCATCAGCCACTTGCCGGCATAACCGTAGAGATTGAGGTTCATACCGATCTCCCCTGCCCCGCCCAAGGCGCAGAACAGGAGCTCGCCGGCCGCCGGGGAATCGCTCAAGCGCGGGCGCTCCGGTTGCGGCGGAAAATCTCGACCAGGCCGCGCATGGTGATATCGGGCTCGTGCCGCTCGATGACCGGCGTCGCCTTGGCGAACAGCGGCGCCAATCCGCCGGTCGCCACGACCATCAGCTCGCCGCCGAATTCGGCGCGAATGCGCGCGACCAGCCCCTCGATCAGACCGACATAGCCCCAGTAGACGCCGGACTGCATGGCCGTGAGCGTGTCCTTGCCGATCGTCCGCTTGGGCGCGGCAACGGCGATGCGCGGCAATTGAGCCGTCGCCATGTGCAGCGCCTCCAGGCTCAGATTGATGCCGGGAGCAATCACGCCGCCGGTATAGTTGCCCTTGCCGTCGATGACATCGAAGGTGGTGGCGGTGCCGAAGTCGACGATGATGAGCGCGCGCCCGAACATCGCATGGCCGCCGACGGCATTTGCGAGCCGATCGGCGCCGACCTCGCGGGTCGGCATATCCATCAGAACCTCGATCCCCAGATCGACGGCGGGATCGCCGACGATCAGCGGCACGGTCTTGAGGTGCCGTTCGCAGAGCGCGCGCAGGTTGAAGAGCGCCTGCGGCACCACGGTGGCGATGATGGCGTCGGCGATGTCGCCCAGCTTGAGGCCAGCCAGCGCCGTCAGCTGGCTCAGCCAGACCACATATTCGTCGGCCGTGCGGCTGCTTTCGGTGCTGATGCGCCAATCACCGAGCGGCTTCTCGCCGTCATAGACCGCGAACTTGACGTTGGTGTTGTTGGCGTTGATGGCGAGCAGCATGCGGGATCCTAAGGCTGCGGAAAGAACAGGTCGCCGGTGGTGATCTGCCGGCGAGCGCCGTTCCCCATATCAAGCATCAATGCGCCGCTCTCGTCGAGATCGCCGAAGCGGCCCTGCAGGGTCTCCCGTTCGAGCCGCACCTCGATCGGCTCGCCGAGCCCGCGGGCGGAGGCCAGCCAACGCGCGCGCACCGGGGCAAAGCCTTCGCTGCGCCAAGTCTCGTACCACGCCTGGAAGCGTTCGGCGAAGGCCTGCAGGACAGCCGCGGCGGTGGCATCGGCCGCGCCTTCGCGCTGCAGGCTGGTGGCGGGATAGGGCGTATCGGCGGGATGGCTGCCAACGTTGACTCCGACGCCGATGACCAACCAATCGATCGAACGATCGAGCGCGGCCGAGGCTTCGAGCAGAATACCCGAAACTTTGGCGCCGCGGATCAGCACATCGTTCGGCCATTTCAGCGTCACCGGCCTGTCGGTCGGCAGCAGCGCGGACACCGCCTCCGCCAGCGCGACGGCGGCGACGAAATTGAGCTGGCAAGCCTGCGCCGGCGGGCAGGCAGGCCGCAGCAGCAAGGAGACATAGAGATTGCCGGGCGGCGAGGCCCAGCGGCGGCCGCGGCGGCCGCGGCCGGCCAGCTGCTCCCCGGCCCAGATCAAGGTGCCAGCGGCCGCGCCGGTCGCCGCAAGGCGCTTGGCTTCCTCGTTGGTGCTGTCGATCTGCTCGTGGGCGACGAGGCGATAGAAGGACGGCAGTTGCGGTGTCGCCATCAGCTCGGGAACAGCGAGGCGGCCGCCGCCTGCGCCGCATCCAGCACCGGTCCGGCAAACACCAGGAACAGCAGCACGAGCAGGCCCGAGCCCGCGATGATGGCGTTCATGGACCAGCCGGGCGAACGATCGAACGACGCGACGGGCTCGTCGAAATACATCACCTTGACGATGCGCAGATAGTAGAAGGCGGACACCACGCTGGTGACGAAGCCGATGACGGCGAGCCAGATCAGGTTCGTCTGCACGGCGGCATAGAAGACATAGAACTTGCCGAAGAAGCCGGCGAGCGGGGGCACGCCGGCCATGGAAAACATGAAGACCGCGAGGGCGGCGGCCATCGGCGGGTTGGTCTTCGATAGCCCGGCGAGATCGTAAATGCCCTCCACCAGCTTGCCCTTCTGCCGCATCAGCAGGATGCAGCCGAAGGTGCCGAGGGTCATGAACAGGTAGATGGCGACATAGACGAGCACGCCGCGGATGCCCTCAAGCGTGCCCGGCGCCAGGCCGACCAGCGCATAGCCCATGTTGCCGATCGAGCTGTAGGCCATCAGCCGCTTGATGTTGGTCTGCGCGACCGCAGCGACGGCGCCGAGAATCATCGAGGCCACCGAGATGAACCAGATGATCTGCAGCCATTCGCCATGCAGTTCGCGGAACGGGCCGACCATGACCCGCATGAACAGGCCGATGGCGGCGAGCTTGGGCGCGGCGGCGAGGAAGGCGGTGACCGGCGTCGGCGCGCCTTCGTAGACATCGGGCGTCCACATGTGGAATGGCACCGCCGAGACCTTGAAGGCGAGTCCGGCGACGATGAAGACGAGACCGACGATGAGGCCGATCGCCACCGGCCCTGGGGTACCCGCGAACGCCGTGGCGAGACCGGCGAACGACGTGGTGCCGGCGAAGCCGTAGACCATGGAGGCGCCGTAGAGCAGCATGCCCGAGGACAGCGCGCCCAACACGAAATACTTCAGGCCGGCCTCGGTC
>JBGPEQ010000388.1:0-4609 GCA_041482855.1 Dongiaceae bacterium
AACAAGCCCGCAGGCCTGGCGGTGCAGGGCGGCACCGGCCTGGATCGTCATCTCGACGCCATGCTCGACGCCCTGCAGTTCGATGCGCCGGAGCGGCCACGGCTGGTGCATCGGCTCGATCGCGATACCAGCGGAGTGCTGCTGCTGGCCCGGAACGTCCGGACCGCCGCGGAGTTGACCCAGGCCTTCCGCCGCAAGGATTGCCGGAAGGTGTATTGGGCGGTGGTCGCCGGCGTCCCCAAGCCATCCAGCGGGCGCATCGAGCTGGCCCTGTCCAAGCTGCCGGGCCGCGCCGGCGAGCGCATGGCGCCGGACGAGGAGGGCAAGGCGGCCGTCACCGAATACCGCGTGCTCGATCACGCCGGGAAGCAGGCGGCGTGGCTCGAACTGCGGCCGCTGACGGGACGCACGCATCAGCTGCGCGCACATTGCGCCGCCATGGGTACGCCGATCCTCGGCGACCGCAAATATGGCGGCGGGGCGGCTTTCCTGGCCGGCAACCAGGTCTCACGCCAGCTTCATCTGCACGCCCGCAGCATCGAGCTGCGGCGGGCCCGCGGCCAGGTCCTGCGCGCGACCGCTCCGCCGCCGCCCCATCTGACGGCGACCTTCGACTTTCTGGGATTCGCGATCGAAGCTGACCGATAGGGCGCTTGGTGCCTAGTGATAGCGCCTTCAGCTCATGGTTAACATGAAGGGCGCGAAAGGACTGCCGTCGGCGAATGAGCTGGCGGCCGTCCGTTCGCTTCTTCACGGCTTCTTAATCAGAAATTTGGACTGTCCGCGGTAGGGTTGTCATCGATTTGGGCTTTGCCGGGCCCCCTTCGTGCGGGCTTCTCCGGGGCATGCGGCAGTGATTCGGTAAGGTTGCATGGACGACCTCCTCAGGGCATTTCAGGTCGAGATTTCACAAGATCTCGATGCGTGCGAGGCGGACCTCGAGCGGTTGCGCAAGGCGCCCGACGGGGCCGCGTCCGTCGCCAATCTTCACCGGCTTTTCTGTTCGATCCGCGAAATGTCCGTCGTTCTCGGCCAACGCAAACTGGCCGAGGCGGCGTCGCGCGGCGTCGGCGCCCTTGAGGTCGCGCAGGCCGGCGATCCCGGAGCGGCGACGCGGGCGATCCCGATCGTCGCGGAATGCCTGGCGCAGATCCGGACGCTGCTGCAGTCGATCGAGCACAGCGACGACCCCGTGGTCCCGGGCCGGGCACACCCGTCGAATGGCCATTCCGCCGGTGACGCCGACGACTATGCGGCGACGGCGGCCAACCTACCCGCCGCGCCGTCCAAGCGCAGCAAGAGCGACGCCTTCGATCTGATCGGCGAACGCGATGAAGCCGCCCTGCCGCCGCTCACGGCCCAGCATAACCCTCCGGCATCGGTGCCGGATGTGGCCCAAGTCCGGCCCGCGGCGATCGAGGTCGGGCAGCCGATCCTGAACACTGCGGTGGCGACCGCTGGACGACTCGACCGAAAAAAAGTGCGCTGGTACCGGCCGCGCAACGTTCTGTTCGCGAGCGGCAGCTCGGTCCTCGCGGCCGTCGCCGCTGTCATCATCGTCCTGGTGTCCGCCGATCCCAACGAATACCGCGGCATCTTCGAGCAGACGATCCGCTCGGCGACCGGTCGCGACGTGACCATCGGGAGCGTCGATTTTGCCCTCTCTCTCAACCCGACGGTCGTGCTGGAAGACGTGAAGCTCGCGAACGTTGCCGGCGGCTCGCGGCCGCAGATGGTGACGGCGAAGCGGGTCGAGGTGGAAATGGCTCTGCTGCCGCTCTTCCACGGCGACTATGTCGCCAGGCGTTTCATCCTGCGCGGCGCCGACATCCTCCTGGAGGTCGATCCCAAGGGACAACCGAACTGGACGTTCGCCGGCGGCGACGGCAGCGCGGCAACCGGCGACGCCATGGCGCTGCCGCGGTTCGGCCGTCTGACGATCGAGGAATCGACGCTCTCCTATCGCGACGGCGCCACCGGCGAGACCGAGACCGTCGAGCTGCAACACGTCACCGCCCGGCCCTCCAGCCAGGCCGCGCTGCTCGATGTCGACATCGACTCGATCGTCAATGGACAACCGGTCAGGCTCGCCGGCAAGGTCGGCAGGCTAAGTCTGTTGGACGGCTCGTCTCCCTATCCCGTCGACATCGCGGGCGACGTGGCGGGTCTCAACGCCACGCTCAAAGGCGCAATCGCGCAGCCCCTGCAGGGGCGCGGCTATTCCCTCGCGCTATCGGCGAGCGGTCCATCGCTCGCCGGGCTCGGCTCGATGCTGGCCGCCGATCTGCCGCCGGGCGGACCGCTTCAGCTGGCGGCCCGCGTCGATGACGCCGATGGCGACATCCGCGTCCACGACATCACGGGCATGATGGGCCATACGGACCTGTCCGGCGAAGTCGCGATACGTCCGGGCGCGCCTCACTGGCAGATCGATGCCAAGCTGGCGTCGCACCACCTGGATCTGCAGGATTTCGTCGCGGCGCATAACGACGGTGAATCCGGCCTCGACGATCCCCGCCTGTTCCCGGCCAAGCCGCTCCCGTACCGCTGGATCGGCAAGATCGACATCATCGCCAAGCTGGCCGCGGACGAGCTGGTGCGTGGCGATACGACGTTGCAGGCCGCCGCGCTCGAAGGCGCCATCAGCGCCGGCCGGCTGACCCTCGACAGCCTGCGGTTCGGCTATGCCGGCGGTCAGGTGGCGATGAAGGGCACCGGCGACGTCAATCCGGCTGTGCCCGCGTGGACGCTGCAGGGCTCGGCGCGCCGGCTGGCCGGCGGCGAGGCGCTCCATCGCCTGCTCGGTCTTTCCATGATCGGCGGCGGGCAAGCCGATGCCGATTTCAGTCTTGCCGCCGACGGTCGTTCGCTGCGGGAAATCGCCAGTTCGCTCGACGGCAATGTCGGGGTCAACTTGGTCGACGGACAGATCGACGACGACATGATGCGTTTAGTCTTGACAGGCTTGACGCAGGCGGTCGCAGCGGGCGACCGTGGGGCACAGCTGCGCTGCCTGACGGCGATCTTTGATTTCACCGATGGCCTTGGCCCCAGCCGCACCTTCGTGGCCGACACCGGCGCCGCCGTCGTGGTCGGCGATGGCGACATCAACCTGCGGGACGAGACGATCAATATGATTTTCGAGCCATCGGCCAAGGACGTTAGCCTCGCCGTCGTGGCGGTGCCCGTTCGTGTAAGGGGGCCGCTCGCGGATCCGAGCGTCGGGCCCGACCCGGTTGGAGTCGCGACCACAGTCCCGCGCACGGCGATCTCCTTGGCGGGCGCGGCCCTCGGCCTGGTCGGCGCTGAGACCATGCTGCAGGACGCACCGGTCGCTTCCTGCGCGGCGCTGCCGGCGAGCAGCGCGACGAGCCCGGATCAGACGACGCAGAGCACCAAGAAGCCGGTGCCCGACACCACTCAGCAGGCGACGACCACGCCGAAGAAGCCGTCGAAGAAGAAGCCACGGTCGACCACCGACCAGATTCTCAATCAGGCCGGCGCCGTCGCAAACAGCATTGGCTCCAGTATCCGCTCTGGCGTCGACAACGTGATCGGCGGATCGTCCTCGTCGAGCAGCTCGCACAAGCCCACGAAGACCAAGCCCGACAAATGAGACGCGTCTATCGCGAGGTGCGGGTCGCGCCGGTAGGCGCCGGCTGGAGCATCTTGCTGGACGCGCGCACGCTGCGGACGCCGGCCCGTGCGCCGCTCCTGCTGCCGCGGCAGGGCCTGGCTGAGGCCATCGCGGCCGAATGGGACGCCCAGACGGACAAGGTCGTGCCGGCCACCATGCCGCTGATGCAGCTTGCGGCGACGGCCATCGACCGCACGGCGACGCGGCGCGGCCAGGCGATCGATGAGGTCGTGGGCTATGCCGAGACCGACCTCGTCTGCTACCGCGCCGAGCGGCCGCCCGATCTGGTGGCGCGCCAGAGCGCGGCCTGGCAACCGCTCGTCGACTGGATGACCTTGCGCTTCGACGCGCCGCTGCTGGTCACCACGGGAGTCGTGCCGAAGACCCAACCGGCCGCCGCCATTGCGGCGATCCGCGCCGCCGTCGAACCACTCGATCCGTTCTGGCTGACGGCTCTCTACAGCGCCGCCACCGCCTGCGGATCCGCCGCGATCGGACTCGCGCTCGTCGAGCGGCATCTGGACACCGAAGGGGCATGGCAAGCCTCCCAGCTGGACGAGACCTTCCAGATCGAGCGATGGGGTGAGGATTACGAGGCCGCCGCGCGCCGCGCCGCGCTCAAGCGCGATATCGATAACACCTGCCATTTCATGGAGCTGTTGCGGGGCTGAGTATCCACGGGCTGGCATGACGTTGCCGGCGGTGCTATCCACTTGCTTGGAGTGCGGATGTCATAAAACTGTAATAATCGGGGAAGGCCATGCAGGAGATCCTGCGTCAGCTTGAGGACAAGCGCCGCGCCGCGCGAATGGGCGGCGGCGAGCGGCGGATCGAGGCCCAGCACGCCAAGGGCAAGCTCACCGCGCGCGAACGCCTCGAGCTGCTGCTCGATCCCGACTCCTTCGAAGAGTGGGACATGTTCGTCGAGCATCGCTCGTCCGACTTCGGCATGGACGAGCAGCGCATCCCCGG
>JBGPEQ010000389.1:0-4595 GCA_041482855.1 Dongiaceae bacterium
CGCTCGTCGCTTGCATGCGCAAACTTCTTGTCCATCTCAACGCCATCGCTGCAAAGTACTACGCCGAGCTCGAACAAACCGCTTGACCGCTCAACACAGTCGCTCTCCCGCTGCGCGGTAGAGGGGACTGGGCCGCAGCGATCACACTCGATAGCCCCCACAACCGCGCAGCGGGAGAGGGCGGGGGTGAGGGTGTGTGACCCGATAGCGGCAGCCTTACTTCGACGCCGCGATCTCCTGCTTGCGTCGCGCTATGTAAGCCTCGAGTTCCTCGCGGATCGCAGGGTCGAGCGGCGGCTGCTCGTAGTTTTTCAGCAGTTCCTTCCAGATCGCGTTGGCGCGGTGCGTGCCGTCGAGGGCGCCGGCCTCGCGCCAGGTCTCGAAATTGCGCCAGTCGGACAGCAGCGGTTGGTAGAACGCATCCTCGTAACGCTCGAGCGTGTGGGCGGCGCCGAAGAAGTGGCCGCCCGGCCCGACCTCGGCCATGGCGGCAAAACCCAGCGACTCTTCGCTCACCGCCATCGGCGTGACGAAGGCCGCCATCATCTGCAGCATCTCCGCATCGAGAATCAGCTTCTCGAACGAGGCGGTGAGGCCGCCTTCGAGCCAGCCCGCGGCCTGATAGAGCAGATTGACGTGGCCGGAGAAGCAGGCCCACAGCGACATGGCGGATTCGTAGGCCGCCTGCACGTCGACGGCGTTGGAGGCGTTGACGTTGCTGGAGCGAAACGGCAGCCGGTAGCGGCGCGCCAGCTGGGCGCCGGCCAGCACGGCCTGGGCGTATTCGGGCGTGCCGAAGGCGGGGGCGCCCGTGCGCATGTCGACGTTCGAGGTGAAGCCGCCGTAGATCACGGGCGTGCCGGGATTGATGGTCTGCGTGAGCGCCATGACCGCCAGCGCCTCGGCGTTCTGCTGGGCGAGCGCGCCGGCGATGGTGACCGGGCTCATGGCGCCCGAGAGCGTGAAGGGCGTCACCACTACGGCTTGGCCGGCACCGGCATAGGCCGTGAGCCCTTCGGCCATCGGGATGTCCAGCCGGAGCGGCGAATTGGTATTGACGATGGTCATCTGCGCCGGCGTGCCCGCCATCTCCGCGCTCGTCAGGCCGAGGGCGATGCGGTTCATCTCGATGGCGTCGACGGCGCGGCCATGGCCGAGCGCCCAGCCCTGCCAGGTCTTGTCGGTGAGCGTGATCTGCGCCAGGTAGAGATCGAGATGGCGGCTCTCCGCCGGCAGGTCGAGCGGCTCGACGGGACCGCCGCCCTCCTGATGGATGATGTTGAGCGATTGCACCAGGCGGATGAAATCGCACATGTCGGCGTAGGACCCGTCGCGCCGGCCACGATCGAGATCGCTGATGTAGGCGGGGCCGCCGACCGAGGAGATCACGATGCGGTTGCCGCCAAGGGTCACGCTGCGGGCCGGGTTGCGCGCGCGCAGCGTGAATTCAGCGGGCGCCCTGGCGATCGCCTGCGCGATGAAGCCGCGATCGAATCGCACGCGCTGGCTGGCGTGATCGACGTCGACGCCGGCCGCCTTCAGCAGGGCGCGCGTCGGCTCGTGGAGCACCTCCATGCCGATCTCTTCGAGCACCTTGAGCGAGGCCAGATGGATCGCCTCGATCTGATCGGTCGACAGGATTTCGTAGGGCCGATAGGGCACGCGGATCTCGCGCCAGGGTAGCTGCCGCTGGCGCTGCGCCGTGCGGCGCTCGCGGCGGCGGGGTGTCGCTTCGCCCGGTCTCGATGTCGTCGCTTCGCTCATGGAACCACTCGTTCGCGGCGGAAGGGCACATCGCCCGTCGACGGCTCGTCGAGCGTGCGCGCGAAGCGGTGACCGCCATACACCGCATGCACGATGGCGCCGGGTGTAAAGCAATCGCCGATGCGCGTCACCGATTTGATGCCGGCCGCCGCGAGTGCCGCCGGATCGGATTGCAGCTCATGGTAGAGCGCATCGTTGGGTTGTCGCGATGTGACCAGAACGAGCGTGCCGCAGGCGCGCGTCTGTCGCTGGCCTGTGTGAATATGTTCCAGAGTCGCCGCGCCGTCTTCGCCGCTGGCGAGATCATGAAATGGCAGGATCTCCACGCCGAGTCGGATCAGCTGCGCCTGCACCTTGGTTTGTTCATCGGTCATGCGCGTCCAGGTTGACGCCTCGGCGGCAGGCGTCGCCAGCGCCACGGCGTGGCCGTCGCGGCGCAGCTTCTCCGCCAGCACGCCGCCCATGTAGTAGTGGTCGTCATCGAACACCAGGACGGGACCGGCGACCGCGGCGCCGCTCATCACGTCGTCGGGCGTGATGAGCTTCGGGTGATCGAGCCCATCGATGGGATAATGGTGGCGGTAGCCGACGCCGTCGCGCCGCCACGCCGCCCCTGTCGCCACGACCACATGATCGAATCCGAACTCGAGCACCTGCGCGGCCGTCAGCGGGCTGGCGGGAAAGACTTCGACGTTGGGCAGACGCTGCAGCTGGCCGAGGCGGTAGTCGCGCACGCGCACCCAGCTCGACAGGCCCGGCAGCTTGCTCTCGCGCGTCACGCGGCCGCCGAGTTCGGCGGCGGCCTCGGCGAGCGCAACCGCGTAGCCGCGCTTGCCGAGGGCGACGGCGCATTCGAGACCGGCCGGCCCGCTGCCGATGATGAGTACCTTCGCGGCACTGCCGGCCGCCGCGATATGTTCGGGATGCCAGCCGCGCCGCCACTCTTCTCCCATGGTGGGATTCTGCGTACAGCGAATCGGCACGCCTTCGTTATTGCCGGAGCGGCAGATATTGCAGCCGATGCATTCGCGGATCTCGTCCTCGCGGCCCTCGTCGATCTTGCGCGGCAGGAACGGATCGGCGATCGACGGCCGCGCCGCGCCGATGAGATCGAGCACCCCCTTGCGGATCTGCCCGACCATGGCGTCGGGCGAGGTGAAGCGGCCGACGCCGACGACGGGCTTGCTCGTGAGCTGCTTCACGAAGCCCATGTAGGATGTCTGGTATCCCTCGTCGGAGAAGCGCGCGCTCATGGAATCGTTGTCGACGTCGCTGATATTGACATCCCAGAGGTCCGGCAGCTCCGCCAGCATGGCCACGATCTCGCGGCCCTCGGCTTCCGCGGCCACGCCGCGCGCACCCATCAGTTCGTCTACCGCCAGCCGCACCGCCACGGCGCAACGATCGCCGACCGCTTCCTTCGTCTCCTCGATCATCTCCCGCAGCAGGCGCACGCGGTTTTCGAGGCTGCCGCCATATTCGTCAGTGCGCTGATTGGCGCGGCGGGAGATGAACTGGAACGGCAGATAGTCGTGGCCCGCATAGACATAGACGATGTCGAAGCCGGCCGCCTGCGCGCGCTTCGCCGCCGCCGCCTGCCAGCGCCGGAGTTCGCGGATGTCGGTCTTGTCCATTGCCCGCGACTGGATGGGGTGGACGAGATGCAGGGGCAGGCCCGAGGGTGATAGCGGCGCCTCGCGGCTGTAGCGGTTCGGCGTATGGTTGCCGCCATGCCACAGCTCGACGCCGGCGAGCGCGCCGTGGCGGTGCACGCCTTCGGTCATGAGCGCCTGTGCCTTCACATCGTCGTCGTCCCACAGCGTGGCGAAGGCGTATCCGCCGTCATCCGAGGTTGGATGGATAGAGCAGTATTCCGTGCAGACGACGCCCCAGCCGCCCTCGGCCTTCACTTCGCGCATGGCGGCAAGCGTCTGCGGCATGGCATAGCCCATGCCCGAGCAATGCGGCACCTGGTAGAATCGATTCCTGGCCGTCACCGGCCCGATGCGGACCGGTTCAAACAGGATGTCGTAGCGCGGATTGCGCGGCACGCAGCGGCCTCCCCCCAAACCCAACCTACGCTAACCGGACAGGATGATGGCAACTTTCGTGAAACCGTCACGGCGTGGCGCGGAACAGACGGCATGTTGTAGGGGCGACCACATCGCGACAATCGGCCTTCGGCCGATTGCGCACTTGGGCCTGCACACATCTCGCGAAGACGCCAAAGAGGAACTCCCCCTCACCTTGCGGGAGGGGGTTGGGGGAGGGGCTGCGCGCGGGAGCGCGCCAAGAGTCCGACTTCGCCGACCCACCGGCGGCGGATTTGGATGCCGCCCGCATCGTGCAGCGCACTCTGGCCCCTGCTGCTTGCGCCTAGACTTCGCACGAATGGACTTATGCGCGCCTGCCGGCGCGAAACCCCTCCCCCAGCCCCCTCCCGCAAGGGCATAGGCGCTAGGTTAGGAAGTCTGGCTCTCCAAACTTTCTCAAATGTCATTCCCGCGAATGAGCGTGTGAAGGAACCCAAGAGTCGCCCTCTGAGAGAGCTGCCCGACGCTGTGCGTCCTTCGAGACGCGCCCTTCGGGCGCTCCTCAGGATGAGGTAGATTGTTGATGGCATTAAGTAAATTCCTCATCCTGAGGAGGCCGCGAAGCGGCCGTCTCGAAGGACGCGCGATGCCGATCCAGCGCCTCTAGGCATTTCCTCACAGCCTCGAAAGCGGGAATCCAAGGCAACTGCACCGTCGCTTGCCCTGGACCCCCGCTTTCGCGGGGGCGACAGTCGAAGGGAGGTGCGAAGACAACAGACCTTATCCTAGCGCCTATGA
>JBGPEQ010000390.1:0-4586 GCA_041482855.1 Dongiaceae bacterium
ACGATCGCGTTCTTTCTCAGTGGATCTCGTCGGCTTCGCGGATCGCCTGCGCCAGCTTCTCGAAGCTGAAGTCGGCGCGGCGGCTGGCGCCGATCAGAACGGCCTCGCGGCGCGCGATGGTCGCCGCTACTGCCGGCAGCTGGCGAGCCACGCTCAAGGGGATGACGACGGCGCCATGCTGGTCGGCGTGGATGAGGTCGCCCGGCCGCACCGTCATCCCATGCACGGTCACTTGCACGTCGAACGTCTCCAGATGCACATAGGCGTGCGATGGATTGACGCTGCCGGCCAGCATCTGGAAGCCCTCGGCGCATTGCGGAATATCGCGCACGCAGCCGTCGGTGACGACGCCGAGGCAGCCGAGGCCCTTGTGGAGGTTGCTCTGTACCTCGCCCCAATAGGCGCCATAGCCGGGCGTGGGATCGAGGTCTTCGATCACCATGATGCTCGGCCTCGGACCATCGCTGACATAGCGGTAGTAGGCCAGTCGCTGCTCCTTCATCTCGCCGCCGCTGCGGTCGGAGGGATGCGTGGCGCGGATCGTGGCGGTGCGGGCGTAACCGACGATCGGCGGCAACTGCGGCCGCGCGCTGACGAACGGCCGGGTGGTGTAGCCGAAGCCGCGCCGCTGCGGCGCCACGACCTCGAGGGCGTTGCAAATCGTCGGCGTGTCCAGCGCGATCAGACTTTTCAATTCTTCCGTGGTCAGCAGGCCTTCGGCCACAATGCATCTCCCCTAGGCATGTTCGATATTGAAGCGGATGACGGCCCGCATGGTCTTACCCTGCTCCAGGACCTGGAAGCCGGTATCGGTGCCGCCGGCATTGACGTTGTTGACGGCGTCGGGGGCGTGGCTGACGGGCTCGACGCAGAAGAAGTTCTGCTTCGCGGGCGTGTACACCACCAGAAAGTCGAGCGGCGCGTCGGCCGTCATGGTCAGGCGCGCCTGCCACTCCGGCCACTCGACCACCGCCTTGCGGTCCCAGCCGCCGAAGCAGTTGTCCATGGCTACGCCATCGGCGCGCACGCCCTTGCGCAGGTCGTGGCTGGCCGGCGGATCGACCGGTTTCGTCGGCATGGTCTCGCTCTCGTCGAGCCACATCTTGCCGATGCCGGCGGTGACCGAGGCCTTCGGCGTGCGTACGAAATAGGGATGCGGTCCGATCCCCGCCGGCATCGGCCCCGGCCCCAGATTGGTGAGCGACATTTCGAGCGTCAGCTGGCTCGGCTCCAGGATGAAATCCTGGCTGGTGCGATAGGACCACGGCCAGTCGTCGGCCTGATGGTGATATTCGAGCGCGGCCAGCGTGTCCTCGGCGTGAATGACCTTCCAGGGCAGCAGCCAGCTCTGGCCGTGAATGCTGTGGCGCTCAGGCAGGAAGTTCAGCGGCAGCACGACATCGCGGCCCTGGAACTTGAAGCGCCCGTCGCAGATGCGGCCGGAGTAGGGGACGAGCGGAAAGCATCCCATGTCCAGGGGCACGCGGCGCTGCAGGGCCGTCGCCGATGCCGGCCGCATCCACTCGATAGTGCGGTCCTTGCCTTCCGTCCAGAAACGGGCGATCGATCCGCCGGCGCCGGGAGCCAGCATCAGGCCTGTGGCGCCGCTGCGCAAAGTCACGTTCGTCACGTCATCCTCTCTCGCCTTTCGAAGTCCCGCATCCCGCTCTCCCGACATAGGTCGAACGTCGGCGCGTTCGAGTCAATGCGTGGGCGTCGCTGGCTGGTTGACAATATCGGCATATCGTATGACCATTCGAGAAACAACTCGGCCGTCGCCGCCGAAACGAATGACACAGGGGAGGAGCGCCGCAGCTTGCCGGACCAGCGACGCACTAGCTTAATCTACTCCAAACGCAGCCTGCATGGCCAAGTCGCGCACGATCTGGGCGGGCGCATCATGTGCGGCGAGTTGGAGCCGGGCGCCGTGCTGCCCAACGAGGCCGACTTCAGCGCCAGCCTGCGCGTGAGCCGCACGGCCCTGCGCGAGGCGATCAAGGTGCTGGCGGCCAAGGGCCTGGTGGAGTCGCGGCCGAAGACCGGCACGCGCGTGCGGCCGCGCGCCGACTGGAACCTGCTCGACCCGGACGTACTGGCGTGGCAGTTCGCCGCCGGGCCGGTTGAGCGCTTCATCGAAGACCTGTTCGAGCTGAGGCAGATGATCGAGCCGCAGGCCGCGGCCATGGCCGCCCGGCGCGCCGGCCCCGCCGAGGTCGAGCGCATCGAGCAGGCCTATCGCGGCATGGAGGCGGCCGGCAACGACAGCGACCTCTGGATCGATCCCGACCTGCGCTTCCACCAGGCCATCATCCGCGCCACCGGCAATGAGCTGCTGTGGCCGCTCGGCGCCATGATCGAGACCGCTTTGGCCACAAGCATCCGGCTGTCCACCGCGCATTCGGACGGCCCGATCCATGCGCTGCCGCTGCACCGGGCCATCCTAGACGCCATCCGAAAACGCAATGCCGTCGCGGCGCAGGCGGCAATGCGCCGCTTGCTCGACGGCGCCGCTGACGACGTTCGCCGTGTGCTCGCGGACAAGCGTCTCAAGACATCCAAGCGCGCTGCAGTTCGCGATAGCAAGGCGAGGGTTGGCAATGCCGCATGACGGTCTTGCGGGCGAACCGCTTTTCGGCGCAGGTTGCGCATGCAGCCGCGTCGCGGGCTGGGTCCGGACATCCGCTGCCTGCTCATCCGGAAGGTAAGGGGAATGTCGAGTAAGAACGGCAAGTTTCGCTCCTCGGGCTGGTTCGGCAAGCCCGATCGGGATGGCTATCTGCATCGCAGCTGGATGAAGAACCAGGGCTTCCCGCAGCATCTGTTCGACGGCCGGCCGGTGATCGGCATCTGCAACACCTATTCCGAGCTGACGCCCTGCAACGCCCACTTCCGCCAGATCGCCGACCACGTGAAGCGCGGCGTCTATGAGGCCGGCGGCTTCCCGGTCGAATTTCCGGTGATGTCGCTCGGCGAGTCCAATTTGCGGCCGACGGCCATGCTGTTCCGCAACCTCGCCTCGATGGACGTCGAGGAATCGATCCGCGGCAATCCCGTCGACGGCGTGGTGCTGCTGACCGGCTGCGACAAGACCACGCCGGCGCTCGTCATGGGCGCGGCCAGCTGCGACGTGCCGGCCATCGTGGTCTCCGGCGGTCCCATGCTCAACGGCCACTATCGCGATCAGACCATCGGTTCCGGCACCAGCGCGTGGCAATTGTCCGAGGATGTGCGCGGCGGCAAGATCTCGCTGCAGGCCTTCCTCGAGGCCGAGGCCGGCAACGCCCGGTCGGCCGGCCACTGCATGACCATGGGCACGGCCTCCACCATGGCCTCCATGGTCGAGGCCCTCGGCCTCGCCCTGCCGACCAACGCCGCCATTCCCGCGGTCGACTCGCGGCGTTATGTCCTCGCTCACATGGCCGGCCGGCGTGCCGTCGAGATGGTCCATCAGGACCTGCGCATTTCGAAGGTGCTGACGCGGCAGGCGTTCGAGAATGCCATCCGCGTCAACGGCGCCATCGGCGGCTCGACGAATGCCGTCATTCACCTGCTTGCCATTGCCGGGCGCATAGGCGTCGATCTATCGCTCGATGACTGGGACAAGCTCGGCCAGGACGTTCCCTGCCTAGTCAACCTCATGCCGTCAGGCAAGTACCTGATGGAGGACTTCTACTATGCCGGCGGGCTGCCCGCGGTGATGAAGGAGCTCGGCGACCTGCTGCATCTCGATCATGTCACGGTCACCGGCAAGACCGTGGCCGAGAACATCGCGGGCGCCGAGTGCTTCAACCGCGACGTCGTGTTCCCGCTCGACCGGCCGTTCAAGCCGCAGGGGGGCATTGCGGTCCTGCGCGGCAACTTGGCGCCCGACGGCGCCATCATCAAGCCCTCGGCGGCGACGCCGGAACTGATGAAGCATCGCGGCCGCGCCGTCGTCTTCGAGAACATCGAACATTACAAAGAGCGGCGCGACGATCCTGCGCTCGAGGTCGACGAGACCTGCGTGCTCGTGCTGAAGAATTGCGGCCCCAAGGGCTATCCGGGCATCGCCGAGGTCGGCAACATGGCGCTGCCGCAGAAGGTATTGCAGAAGGGCGTGCGCGACATGGTGCGCATTTCCGATGCGCGCATGAGCGGTACCGCCTACGGCACGGTCGTGCTGCACACGGCGCCGGAGGCCGCCGTCGGCGGACCGCTGGCGCTCGTCCGGGACGGCGACATGATCGAGCTGGACGTCGCCAACCGCCGGCTGCAGTTCGATGTGGCGCCCGCGGAGCTCGAGCGCCGGCGCGCCGCCTGGGTTCCGCCGCCGCCGGCGATGACCAGCGGCTACCAAAAGATTTACATCGATCACGTGATGCAGGCCGATCGCGGCTGCGATCTCGATTTTCTCGTCGGCAAGCGCGGAGCGGCAATTCCGCGCGAGTCGCATTAGCTGGCCGGCGGCGCCGATTGAGCCGCCGTGCAAATGAAGTCCAGATGTCGTCGTTAGCCAAAAGGGAGGATGGATATGAGTAGAAAGTTTCTGATTTCGGCAATCGTCGGTGCAGCCTGCATTGTTGCCGCACCGGCCTGGGCGCAAACCT
>JBGPEQ010000391.1:0-4583 GCA_041482855.1 Dongiaceae bacterium
GGACGCGGGCCGGCCCATGGGCGGCGCGCGCCTTGGCCACGGCCTCCTCGCCGCTCCTGGCGTCGCTGACGTCGCAGGCGACGGCGAGCCCGCCGATCTCCTTGGCCACGGCGGCGGCGCCCTCCGCGTTCAGGTCGATCACCGCGACCTTGGCGCCGGCCTGCGCCAGGTGCCGCGCCACGTCGGCGCCGATGCCCGAGCCGCCGCCGGTGACGAGCGCCGCCTGACCCTTGATCTCCATCGTTCGTTCTCCCGCTTAACCAATCGGCGGCCGGTTTCTAGCAGATCGTCGCGGGCATGGCGACGGCGCGCCTATTGAAGCCGGTGGCCGGTCCCCCAATATGGTTGGGCATGGCGGGGAAGGAGATCGTTCCTTACGATCCGGTCAAGCTCAAGCGCGATCAGGCCAAGGTCGAGCGCAAGTTCTGGGACAAGCTGCGCAAATACATCCGCCACATCCCGTTCGTCGACGATCTGATCGCCGCCTACTACTGCGCCATGGATCCGGCCACGCCACCGCATGTGAAGGCGGTGCTGTTCGGCGCCCTCGCCTATTTCATCATGCCGATCGACATGGTGCCGGATGTCATCGCCTGGATCGGCTTCACCGATGACGCAGCCTTGCTATACGCCGCCCTCCGCATCGTCGCCCCGCACATCAAGGGCCGCCACCGCCAGCAGGCCAAGGCCGCCATCGCTCGGCTGACCGGCGAAGCCTCGGCGCCGCGCGGCGCATAGTTTTCCTCTGACGGCTATTCGCCCGAGGCTTTTGCGCAGGTGCCATCTGCCTGATGCAGGACTTGCGCCGTTAAGTGAACCGCAGAGGCGCGGAGACGCAGAGAAGGAAGATTCAAACCGCCGATGAACGCAGATGAACGCCGATAAGGATTCCTGCGCGCTTGCGGCGCGTATGAGGAATCATCGGCGTTCATCGGCGGTTCCAATACTTCTTCTCTGCGCCTCCGTGTCTCTGTGGCTCAACTTTCGAGGGACAAGCGATGACCGGCGTAGGCGTGACCCGCTACGTCCGCAGCTGCGCTTCGCGGTGGGCGATGTAGAGCGTGCTGGCGACGATGACGGCGGCGCCGACGAAGGTCCAGATCGTCGGCAGCTCCGAAAAGCCGATGAACCCGACGGTAGCGGCGATCGGCAGGCGCAGATAGTCGAACGGCGCCACCGCCGAGGCTTCGCCGGCGCGGAAGGCGCGGATCCAGAACATCTGCGACAGCGCGCCGAGAACGCCGACGCCGATCAGGAGCAGCCATTCGAGGACCGTCGGCCACTGCCAGGAATAGATCGCCGGGCCTATGGAAAGGACCGTGGCGAAGAGGCCGAAATAGAACAGCATGGTGAGCGGCGTCTCCGTCGCCGGCAGGCGCTTCACGAGCGTCACCAGGAAGGCGACCGAGAAGGAATCCACGAGCGCCGCCAGCGCCGCCGGCTGAAAGGTCGCGGCGCCCGGCCGCACCATCACGAGCACACCGACGAATCCGACGAGCGTCGCCGTCCAGCGCCGCCAGCGCACGGTTTCCCCGAGGATTGCGATGGCCAGCAGCGTGGCGAATAGCGGCTTTGTGAAGGACAGCCCGGTGTAGTCGGCCAGCGGCATGCGGGCGATGGCGTAGTAGCTGCAATACATCGCCGTCAGGCCGAAGACCGCGCGCACGAAGTGCACGCCGGCATGGCGGGTCCGCAGTCGCGCCAGGCCGCTGCCGGCGACGAACGGCAGGATGGCGAGGAAGCCTATGACGACGCGGAAGAAGCCGATCTGGAAATTCTCGAGGCGATGGCCGAGGAGCTTGATGCCCACGGCCATGACGGAGAAGCCGAGGCCGGAGGCGATCATCCAGAGCGCGCCGCGGCTGTTGCCCGAGAGTTGCAGCCAGCGCGCGCGCAGGCCGGCCGTCGCCTCGCTCATGCCGTTTTCTTGCCTGGGCTCGTCGACACGTCCGTCGCTTCCAGGCCAGTGCTGCCGGCCGCCGCCGCCGCCCGCGTCGCCGCCGACTGCCGCATGATGACCTCGCGGTGGGCGATGTAGAGGGCTGCGCCGGCGATGACGATGGCGCCGATGAAGGTCCAGAGGTCCGGCACCTCGGCAAAGGCGAAATAGCCGATCACCGCCGCGAAGATCAGGCGCGTATAGTCGTAGGGCATGACGGCGGAGGCGTCGGCGACGGCGAAGGCGCGGATGTAGCACATGTGGCCGAAGCTGCCGAGCGCGCCCATGCCGACGATCCAGGGCCATAGCTGCCAGGGCGGCCACTGCCAGACGAACAGCGCGGGCACCAGCGACATCGGCGTTATCAGCAGGACCATGTAGGTGACGATGGCGTCGCTCGGCTCGGTCCGCGCCAGGTCCTTGACGATGAGCGTGATGAGGGAGGAGAGGACGGCCGAGAAGATGGCGAGGCCGGCGCCGATCATGGCGGTCGTGTTGGCGGCTCCGACGAGTTTCATGCCGCCGAGGCCGGGCCGCAGGATGATGAGCACGCCGATGAAGCCGATGATGGTGGCGCTCCAGCGGCGGGCGCGCACGACCTCGTGGAGGATCAGCGCCGCGCCAATGGTGGCGAACAGCGGCACGGTAAAGCTGAGGGCAATGGCCTGGTCGAACGGCATCATGGTCAGCGCCGTGAAGCCGCAGAGCATCGAACAGAGGCTGAGAAACGACCGCCAGGTGTAGGCGCCCAACCGGTTCGTGCGCAGCGCGCCCAGCCCGGCATGGCACAGCCAGGGCACCATGAAGGCGAAGCCGAAGAGGTTGCGGAAGAAGGTGACCTCGAACGGATGCAACTGACTGCCGAGGAAGCGGATCGTCCCGCTCAGGCCCGCGAAGAACAGCGACGATGTGATCATGAACAGCGCGGCGGCGATCGGCGCGGGCAGCGCGCGGAAGCGCTGGCGGAAACGGCTGGCGAGGAGGACCATGGCGTGACGGAGACTAGGTCCAACCGGCGGACACCTCCAGGGGTGTCCGCTGCATGGCAGGAATGCCGGCGCGGTCGGCGACCGTGGCCGAAATTCGGTCGCGTGACAACGGGCCACGCCTATGTGATTTTGCGGTGAACCCTGGCCATGGCAGAAGAACGGGACGATACCGGGAGGTCGAGCATGGGCGCATCAGCGACGGAACCGCTGTGGCGGCCGAGCCGCGAGCGCATCGCCGCCGCCGGCCTGACGCAATTCATGGCCGCCGTCGGCCGGCAATGGGGCGTCGCCGCCGGCACCTATCGCGATCTCTATGGCTGGTCGGTGGCGCAGCCGGAGCAGTTCTGGAAATCGGTGTGGTCGTTCTGCGGCGTCGTGGCGGACACGCAAGGCGAGGTGGCGCTCGGCAATCCCAAGCGCATGCCCGGCGCCCAGTTCTTCCCGCAGGCCCGGCTCAACTATGCCGAAAACCTGCTGCGCCGGCGCGACGAGACGGAAGCGCTGGTGTTCTGGGGCGAGGACAAGGTCAAGCGGCGCCTCACCTACGACCAGCTCTACGACCGGGTGTCGCAGCTGGCGCAGGCCCTGACGATCATGGGCATCCAGCCCGGCGACCGCGTCGCCGGCTATGTGCCGAACATGCCGGAGACCGTAATCGCCATGCTCGCCACCGCCAGCATCGGCGCGATCTGGTCGTCCTGCTCGCCCGATTTCGGGGTGCGCGGCGTCATCGATCGTTTCGGCCAGATCGGCCCGCGCGTGTTGTTCGCCGCCGACGGCTACTACTACAACGGCAAGGCGCATGATTCGTTGGCGCGCATTGCCGAGTTCCTGCCGGAGTTGAAGACCGTCGAGCGGGTGATCGTGTTCCCGTACACGCGGGAGTCGCCAGATCTTGCGGCACTGCCCGAGGCGGTCATGCTGCCCGAACTCATCGACCAGTATCCGCCGCGCGACATCCGGTTCGCCGAGCTGCCGTTCAATCACCCGCTGTTCATCATGTTCTCGTCGGGCACCACGGGCGTGCCCAAGTGCATCGTGCACGGCGCCGGCGGCACGCTGCTCCAGCATCTGAAGGAGCATCGCCTGCACTCCGACATCCACCAGGGCGATCGCGTGCTCTATTTCACGACCTGCGGCTGGATGATGTGGAACTGGCTGATCACCGGCCTGGCCTCGGAGGCGACGCTGCTGCTCTATGACGGCTCGCCCTTCCACCCCAGCGGCAACATCCTGTTCGACTATGCCCAGGCCGAGCGCTGCACCTTCTTCGGCACCTCCGCCAAGTTCATCGACGCCTGCAGCAAGGCTGGCCTCAGGCCGATCGACACCCACGATCTCTCGGCCCTGCGCACCATCGCCTCGACGGGTTCGCCGCTGGTGGCCGAGAGCTTCGATTACGTCTACCGCGACATCAAGCCGGACCTGTGCCTGTCGTCGATCTCGGGCGGCACCGACCTCATCGGCTGCTTCGTCCTCGGCAACCCCATCCTGCCGGTGTGGCGCGGCGAAATCCAGTGCAAGGCGCTCGGCCTCAAGGTCGAGGTGTTCGACGACAACGCGCAGCCGGTCAGGGGACGCAAGGGCGAACTGGTGTGCACACGGCCGTTTCCGTCCATGCCCATCGGATTCTGGAACGATCCCGACGGGTCGAA
>JBGPEQ010000392.1:0-4583 GCA_041482855.1 Dongiaceae bacterium
CTTTGCGGGTGTCGGAGAGCGCTCCCGCGAGGGTCATGAGCTGCTGACGGATATGCAGGGCTCAGGAGTTCTCGCTCGCACCGTGCTCGTCTACGGGCAGATGAACGAGCCGCCTGGCGCACGCTGGCGGGTACCGCTAACCGCATTGACGATCGCGGAGTATTTTCGCGACCAGAAGCATCAGAATGTGCTGCTGCTGATGGACAACGTCTTCCGCTTCGTCCAGGCCGGGAGCGAGTTGTCCAGCCTGCTGGGACGCCTACCCTCACGTGTCGGCTATCAGCCGACACTGGCCACCGAGGTGGCATCGCTGCAGGAGCGGATCGCGTCGGTTGCCGGCGCGGCCGTCACCGCGATCCAGGCCGTCTATGTTCCGGCCGACGACTTCACAGATCCCGCGGTGACAGCAATCTCCAGCCACACGGACAGCAGCATCATGTTGTCACGCTCGCTGGCGGCCCAAGGCTTTTATCCAGCCATCGACCCGCTTGCCTCGTCTTCGGTGCTGCTCGATCCGCTCGTGGTAGGCGAAGAACACTATCGTCTCGCCGAACGATGCCGAGAGACGCTCGCCCGCTTCAAGGATCTGCAGGACATCATCGCGCTCCTCGGCGTGGAGGAACTCGGCGCGACCGACCGACTGATCGTCAAACGGGCGCGCCGCCTGCAGCGTTTCCTCAGCCAGCCTTTCACAGTGACGGAGGCCTTCACCGGCACACCTGGCCGCAGCGTCCTCCGCGCCGACACGCTCGCCGGCTGCCGCGCCATTCTTGACGGCGAGACCGACGACTGGGCCGAGAGTTCGCTTTACATGATCGGGACCATTGATGAGGCACGCGAGAAAGATGCCGCGGGCGCCAGAAAACAAGGCGCGCCATGAGGCTCCGCATTGTCACGCCGCTCTCGGTCGTCGTTGAAGAAGACGGCGTTCTTGTCGTGCGCGCCGAAGACGCCACCGGCAGCTTCGGGATATTGCCACATCACGCGGACTTCCTCACGAACCTCGCGATTTCCGTCGTGAGCTGGGAGAACGGCAATGGGATACGACACTACTGCGCAGTGCGCCGCGGCGTCCTCTCGGTCGCCGGTGGGCACGACATCGCCGTTGCGACGCGCGAGGCGGTGCTTGGGGACAATCTCGCGACCTTGGACAAAACGGTCCTCGCTCGCTTCCGCGCCGACATCGAGGCCGAACGGACGGAACATGTCGAGACCACACGTCTGCAGCTCAACGCGATCCGGCAGATCATGAGCCATCTTCGTCCCGATCGACGCGGCGGTGCGGGGATATTCTCATGACCACGCCGGAGCATGCGCCACAACCCGAGCCCAAGGCGGAGCCAGACGAGCAGGATTCGCTGGTCAAAGGGGTTCGACTGCGCGGCGGGCGTCACCAGCGCTGGCTGCGCGAGGGAGACCCATCGATCGCACGCATGCTCGCCCAGATCGGCGTGCTCGGCTGGATCATCGTCCTGCCCCTGCTGATCGGTGTGTTCGGCGGTCATTGGCTCGATCAAAAATTTAACTCCGGAATCTTCTGCACTGCCCCACTGCTGATGGTAGGGCTGGCGCTCGGATGCTGGTCCGCCTGGAAGTGGATTAAAAGCGTATGAATTTCCCTTCGTTCAATGCTCTACCGGCCTGGGCCGAGGTTGTCAGTCTTGTCACCCATCTGGGTGCCGGGATCGTTCTCGGTATCCTGTATTTTCGCGGCCTTTGGTGGAGCGTCCGGCGATTTTCCAATGGCGGCAGCCTGGTCGCGACGATCGCCCTGATGATCGGCCGCTTCGTCCTTCTTGGTGGCTTGATGACATTGGCAAGCCTGGAAGGTGGGTTGCCGCTGCTGGTGCTGGCACTTGGTGTCTTAGCCGCACGTGCCGCCGTCATGCGTAGAGTCCGAGAGGTGACACCATGACTTCGCCGCTTAGCAGCATCGCACTTTTCAATTTGGGGCCGATACCGATCACCGCCGGCGTGGTCGTCACCTGGGCGATCATGGCGGCGCTGATTCTTGGGAGCATTGTGGTCACACGCCGCCACTTGCTCGTCCCGTCGGCAACCCAGGCGGCCTTCGAACTGCTCGTCGATACCGTGGACAGCCAGATCCGCGATACGATGCGGGTCGAGCCCGCTCCTTATCGCGCCTTCATCGGCACACTGTTCGTCTTCATTTTCGTGGCCAACTGGTCCTCGCTGGTACCCGGCGTCGAACCTCCGACGGCTCACCTCGAGACCGACGCCGCGCTCGCTCTTCTGGTTTTTGTTGCGGTGATCTGGTTCGGCATTCGGGCCGGAGGCATGCGGGGCTATTTGTCGACCTTCGCGTCGCCAAACCCGATCATGATCCCGCTCAATTTCATCGAAAGCCTGACACGTACTTTCTCGCTGCTCGTGCGCCTGTTCGGCAATGTGATGAGCGGGGTCTTCGTGATCGGGATCGTACTGTCGCTCGCGGGCCTTCTCGTGCCAATCCCGTTGATGGCGCTCGATCTGCTGACCGGGGCGGTGCAAGCCTACATTTTCTCGGTCCTGGCGATGGTGTTCATTGCCGGCGCAGTGAACGAAGGACAACCGGACAAAAACAACTCCAGCCAAAGGATACTCCCATGAACTGGTTAGCTTTCATCAGCATCATATCGGCCGCTGTGGCGGTCTCGTTTGGGGCGATCGGCCCTGCCCTCGCCGAGGGCCGCGCGGTAGCGGCCGCAATGGACGCCATCGCCCGTCAGCCTGAGGCTGCCAACACCATCTCACGCACACTCTTCGTTGGCCTCGCCATGATCGAGACGATGGCGATCTATTGCCTTGTCATCGCTCTGCTTCTGTTGTTCGCCAACCCGTTGCTGAAGTGATGTCATGACCATCGACTGGTGGACGCTCGGTATCCAGGCCGTCAACGTTAGCATCCTGGTCTGGCTACTCGCACGGTTCTTCTGGCGCCCGGTCGCGGCGATGATCGACCAGCGCCGCGCTACCGCGCGGCAGATCATGGTCGAGGTTGAGACGAAGCTTGGACAAGCCACCGACGCGCTCGCCGAGATCGAACGGACGCGCGCTGGTTTCGAAAAGGAACGTGAGGCGATCATCGCTGCGGCTCATGAAGCTGCGGAACATGGGCGGATATCGCTGCTTGCCTCGGCCGCGAAAGAGGCGGCAGCGCTGCAGGTGTCGGGAAGGATGGCGATTGAGAAGGAGCAAAGCGCGGCGGAGCAAGCATGGGCCGAACGGGCGAACCGGCTTGCGGTCGAAATTGCCGGTCATCTCGCCGCACGTCTCAATGGCGCAGCGGTAAGCACTGCCTTCCTCGACTGGCTGCTACGGGAGATACGGAATCTGCCAGACCCGGTGCGCAACGCTGTCGCGGCTAACGGTGTCACGCTCGAAGCGATCAGCGCCACCCCGATCGAACCGGCCGACCAGGAGCGTTATCGCACATTGATCGGCAACGCGTTTGGAGTTCGCCCGCAGATCAGCTTCAAGGTCGATCCGGCTCTGATCGCCGGCCTGGAACTGCATGGCCCTCAACTCGTCATCAACAACAGTTGGCGCGCCGACCTCGCCAATATCCTTGCGGACCTCGCACATGACAACAGATCCTGATATCCCGGCGGACGTCTGGCTCAAACGCGCCAGCGCCAAGCTCGGCGCCACGGCGCTCGGACCGCAGACCGAGCAGATCGGCCAGGTGGAAGAGGTCGGGGACGGCATCGCACTCGTCTCCGGTCTGCCTAACGTCCGGCTCGATGAGCTGCTGCGTTTTGACAAGGGACAATTCGGCTTCGCCCAGATGCTTGAGCGCGGCCGTGTCGGCTGTGTCCTGTTTGACGATGTGAACGCGATCGAGGCCGGCGACACGGTGCGCGGCACGGGCGATGTCGTGCGCGTGCCGGTGGGTCCGGCGCTGCTCGGCCGTATCGTCGATCCGCTGGGCCGCCCGCTCGACGGGAGGGGACCGATTGTCACGGACATGCTGGAACCGATCGAGCGCCCGGCGCCCGCCATCATCGATCGCGATCTGGTGACCCAGCCCGTTCAAACCGGCATCGCGGTCGTCGATACTCTGTTTGCTCTTGGCCGGGGCCAGCGCGAGCTCATTATCGGCGACCGTGCCACCGGAAAGACCACGATCGCAATCGACACGATCATCAATCAGAAGACAAGCGACATAATCTGTGTGTACGTCGCAGTCGGCCAGAAGACCGCCAGCGTCCGCCGCGCCATCGACGCGATCACTGCCTTCGGCGCGCCCGAGCGCTGCATCATTGTAGTGGCAGGGTCGTCGAGTTCACCCGGATTGCAGTGGATAGCACCTTTCGCGGCATTCACCATGGCCGAATACTTTCGTGATCGCGGCCAACATGCCCTGATAGTGGTTGACGACCTTACCAAGCACGCGGCAAGTCACCGCGAGATTTCGCTTCTGACCCGACAGTCGCCTGGCCGCGAAGCCTACCCCGGCGATATCTTCTATGTTCATGCACGGCTTCTCGAGCGCGCCGCCAAGCTGTCCAAGGAAAAGGGAGGCGGTTCCCTGACGGCGCTACCGATCGCCGAAACCGACGCGGGCAACCTCAGCGCCTACA
>JBGPEQ010000393.1:0-4557 GCA_041482855.1 Dongiaceae bacterium
AGCAGGTTGCCGGTCGAGCTGCCCATGAACATCTTGACGCCGGCACAGCCGGGCAGCCGCTCCAGCTCGCCCAACTCTTCCGCGTTCTCGGCCGCGGCGCCGATGAAGAAGGCGATGTCGCACCAGGTCCGGCCCTGGGCCCGCCGCCGTTTGTCGGCCAGGTCCTCGGCCGTGAGCGTACTGGGCCTGGTGTTGGGCATCTCGAACACGGCCGTCACGCCGCCGAGGGCCGCGGCGGCGGTGCCGGTGGCGAGATCTTCCTTGTGCTCCAGCCCCGGCTCGCGGAAATGCACCTGGGTGTCGATGACACCGGGCAGAACGTGCAAACCGCCGGCATCGATCTCTTCGGCGGCGCTGCCGTCGATAGCGCCGATGGCCGCGATGCGGCCGGCCCGAATGGCGATATCCGCCGCCGCGATGCCATTCGGCGTCGCGGCGATACCCCCGCGGATGATGAGATCGTACGATTCGGTCATCGCGCTGTCCCCTGACCTGCTTTCTGCCGCTTGCGTGGGAGGGCTAGGGTGCTGATATCATCGCGATCATGCAACAGGCGTTCCATCTCATTGCCGAGCAGCGCGGCCTCATCGCCATCGGCGGCGACGACCGCACGGCATTCCTGCAAGGGCTCGTGTCCAACGACGTGAGCCGCGTGTCTGCCGATCGCGCCATCTATGCGGCCTTGCTGACGCCGCAGGGCCGCTACCTCCATGACTTCTTCATTGCGGCGATCGGCGACACTCTGTACCTCGATTGCGAGGCATCGCGGCGCGACGATCTGCGCCGTCGTCTGTCGATCTATCGCCTGCGCTCGAAGGTGACGCTGGCCGATGCGACCGCCGACTTTGCTGTCGCGCTCCTCTTTGGCGCCGACCTCGCTGCACGGCTCGATCTCAATGACGAGCCCGGAGCGGCCAAGCCGTGGGAAGACGGTGTCGTCTATATCGATCCGCGGCTACCCGCGTTGGGCGCGCGGGCGATGCTGCCGCGGGCCCATGCCGGCGAGATCCTCGCCCGGGCGGGTCTGGCTCCCGGCGACGCGGTCGACTATGACCGCTTGCGCCTGTCGCTCGGCGTCCCCGACGGCAGCCGCGATCTGCCGGTCGAGAAGGCGATCCTGCTGGAGAACGGCTTCGACGAGCTCCACGGCATCGACTGGCAGAAGGGCTGCTACATGGGACAGGAGCTGACCGCCCGCACGCGCTACCGCGGCCTCGTGCGCAAGCGCCTGTTGCCGGTCGAGGTCGACGGGCCGCTCCCTGCCCCCGGCACGCCCGTCATGGCCGGCGACAAGGAAGCCGGCGAGATGCGCAGCGGCATCGATGGCCTGGGACTCGCGCTGCTGCGCCTGGAGCATCTGGATGGCGCGAGCGGCGAAGGCCTGCACTGCGGTGGCAGCCGCCTCAAGCCGCATAGGCCCGCCTGGGCCAATCTCTGACCAACCAAGCAATGAACATCGGAGTCGTTTGATGGGACGCGCCCGCCTTCGCGATCTCGGCATCACCGTTGGCCAATTGCCACCCGGGCCCCTCAACGCCATCACCGACGTGGCGGGCGTGCGCGTCGGCCATGCCACCGTCATTCACGACACGCCATCGGTGGCGCGCACGGGCGTCACCGCCATCTGGCCAGGCGGGGACGATACCTGGGAGCGCGCGGTATTCGCCGGCTATCACTCCTTCAACGGCAACGGCGAGATGACCGGCACTATCTGGATCGAGGAGCAGGGTTTGCTGGCCTCGCCCGTCTGCATCACCAACACCCATGCGGTCGGCGTTGTGCGGGACGCGCTCGTCGCCTACGCCGTGAAGCACAAAGTGCCGCAGGAGTGGCACCTACCCGTGACCGCCGAGACCTACGATGGCTGGCTCAGCGACGCCGAGAGTTTTCCGGTCACGCCGGCCCATGCCTTCGCCGCGCTCGATGCCGGGGCCTCGGGGCCTGTGGCCGAAGGCAATGTCGGCGGCGGCACCGGCATGATCTGCCACGCCTTCAAGGGCGGCATCGGCACCGCCTCCCGCGTCGTGAAGACAGCCGGTGAGACCTATGCCGTCGGCGCGCTGGTGCAGGCGAACTACGGCGACCGCGCCCTGTTCCGAGTCGACGGCGTTCCGGTCGGCCGCGAGATCGGCCCCGACGTCGTTCCCCACCATCGCGACCTCGCGACACCCGGCGGGTCCATCATCGTCATCCTGGCCACCGACGCGCCGCTGCTGCCCATCCAGTGCAAGCGGCTGGCGCGGCGCGCCACCACGGGTCTCGCCTGGGTCGGCGGCATCGGCAGCAATGGCAGCGGCGACATCTTTCTCGCCTTCGCGACCGGCAACCGCGTGCCGCGCGGCGTCAAGGTCGCGGATGTCCGGATGATCGCGCCCGATCAGATCACGCCGCTGTTCCAGGCAGCGGCCGAGGCGACCGAAGAAGCGATCCTGAATGCCATGGTCGCGGCGGAAACGATGACCGGCTTCAAGGGCCACAGCGTCCACGCCCTGCCGCACGATCGGTTGTGTGCGGCGCTGCGCAAGTACAGAAGGCTCGAATAGCGCAACGATCCCGAGGAACGGTTCGCATCGCTTGCATCACCAAGGTGCGTCCTTCGACAGGCTCAGGATGAGGGTGAATTTTGGCGGCGCAAAGAAAGCACCTCATCCTGAGCCTGTCGAAGGACGCACGGCGCTGATCCCGGCATCGCGCAGAAAACGTTTTCAAGGAACCTCCGTACGACCGCGCCGCCCCGTCTCCCGATGGAGCAGCCGACGACCACCGGTCAAGCGCTGGCGGCCCGCAGTTTGTGGTCGTCGCACCAGCGCCAGGCCGGCAACGTCACGCTGACCGTCGTGCCCTCGCCCAGCTTGCTGTCGAGGTGGATGGTTCCGCCATGCAGTTCGACGAGCTTCTTGGTCAGATGCAGCCCCAGCCCCGTGCCACCATATTGGCGGGCGTAGGAACCGTCGACCTGGTTGAAGCGATCGAATACCTGAATGAGATGGTCCGGTCCGATGCCGATGCCGTTGTCGACGACTTTGATCAGCAGGCTGCCGTCCGGTGCCTCCTCGGCTATGGCGGCGACATGACCATGCTCAGGCGTGAATTTCACTGCGTTGCTGAGCAGGTTGAGCAGAATCTGCTTGCACACGCGCTCATCCGCAATGATCGCACGCAGGCCGGGCGCCACTCTCGGCTCCAGGGTCACGCCGGCCTGCTGGGCGCGTTCGGCAACCATGCGCAAGCTGCTCTCGATCAAGTCCGCGACGTCGCAGGGCTCGTCATTCAGTTCGAAGCTGCCGGCCTCGATCTTCGAGGTATCGAGAATGCTGTTGACGATGCCGAGCAGGTGCGTGCCGCTGTCCCAGATGTCGTGCGCGTATTCGAGATATTTCGGCGACCCGACCGGCCCGAACAGCTGATCGCCGATGATATCCGAGAATCCGATGATGGCGTTGAGCGGCGTCCGCAGCTCATGGCTCATATTGGCCAGGAACTGGCTCTTGGCGCGGTTCGCGATCTCGGCCTGTTCCTTGGCCCGGATCAACTCCTGCTCGGCGTGCTTCTGGTCGGTGATGTTGAGCACGACGCTGCCGATGGCGACCAAGCTGCCGGCCGCGTCCTTGATCGGGAATTTCACCGCATAGGCCCAGTCCTCCGCCCAGCCGGGGAAATGGACCTCGCGGGCCACGCTGCGGCCGGTCGCGACGACCTCGCGATCCATCTCCTCGACGGCCTCGACGCCGGGGCTGTCGGTGATGTCGCAGGTGCGGCGTCCGAGCAGTTCCTCGGCCTTTCGGTCCCAGATTTCCTCGACCGCGCGGCTGACCATCAGAAAGCGGCCGTCCAGGTCCTTGACCACCAACTCGAGCGGGGCGTTCTCCATGAAGCTGCGAAAGCGCGCTTCGCTCTCCTGCAGCGCGAGCTCCGCCTTTTTGCGATCGCTGATGTCGATGAAGATGCCGCCAATCGCCGCGGTGCGGCCGCTCGAATCCTTGATGGGGAACTTCACGCTATAGGTCCAGCGTCCGTCTCTGCCGTCGAGTCTGATCTCCTGGGTTGCGGCTTGGCCGGTCAGCGCCACCTGGCGATCCATGGCCTCGGCGATTGCAACATCATTGTCTTTTGACAGCTCGGAGGGCCGATGTCCGAGGATCTCGTCGGCAGACTTGCCCCACATTTCCTCGATACCGCTGTTAACCGTGAGATAGCGGCTGTCCAGATCCTTCACGAGCATGCCGAATGGCGCATGCTCCATGAAGCTGCGGAAGCGGGCCTCGCTCTCGCGCAGCGCCCGTTCGGCCTGGTCCCACTCCGTGATGTCCTGGATCGTGCCGGGCTCGCCGATGATGTTTCCCGACCTGTCCGCCAGCGGATCGATCTGCTCATGGATCACGCGAACCGCGCCGTCCGGCAGCACGATGCGATAGGTCATCTCGAAGGGGATGCCCTTATCCCGATTGGCTTCGAGAATTGCGATGGTGGCGGCGCGGTCGTCGGGATGAAGCCGCTCCCGCCACTCCTGCGGCGGCCTGTCGGTCACGCCGTCGGTGTACCCAAAGATGCGCAGGC
>JBGPEQ010000394.1:0-4541 GCA_041482855.1 Dongiaceae bacterium
ATGGGAATCGAACCCACGTAGCCAGCTTGGAAGGCTGGAGCTCTACCATTGAGCTACACCCGCAGCCTCGCTCCGGCGCTCGCCCTATTCCGCTGATCGTCACCCACCCCGTTCGTGCGCCCCTTTGGGTGCATTGGTGGAGGGGGTAGGATTCGAACCTACGTAGGCGTGCGCCAACGGGTTTACAGCCCGTCCCCTTTAGCCACTCGGGCACCCCTCCTGACTCTGCTGGTCCTTTGCTTTGGCGGAGTTGCGAACTATGTGGATTCACAGTTGCTTGTCAAGACAAACCGCGTAAAACAGCCGCAGCGGCAGTTCCCTCGCCGGAACCTGCCGCCGTGGCACAGGAAATTCCTCGATTGTGCGGCGATCATAGGGAGCGGTATGGGCAAAGGCAAGCGGTTCCAACGGCCCTCCGCGCCGCCGCCGGCTCCTGATTCGGCGACCATCGGCTCGCCCTACTGGCTGTTCGGCGTCCATCCGGTCGAAGCCGCGTTGCGCAATCCCCGCCGCCGCCCGCATCGCCTGCTCCACACCGCCGAGGCCGCCGCCCACCACGCCGCCCTGCTGCAGCTGGCGAAGGCGCGGCCCCAGGGCGCCCCGCGCCTGGAGCCGGTCGACCGCGAGGCGCTCGCCCGCCTGCTGCCGCCGGGCGCCGTCCATCAGGGCCTGGCCCTGCTGGCCGAGCCCCTGCCGGCGGTCGACATATATGAGGTATGCGACGGCTTGTCCGACGCCGAGCAGGCCGCCCTGCTGGTGCTCGACCAGGTCACCGACCCCCACAATGTCGGGGCCATCCTGCGCTCGGCCGCGGCCTTCGGCGCCCGCGCCGTGATCTGCACCGAGCGCCACGCCGCCGCCGAGACCGGCGTGCTCGCCAAGGCCGCCTCGGGCGCGCTCGAGCTGGTGCCGCTGGTCGCCGTCACCAACCTCGCCCGCGCCATGGAGACCCTCAAGGAGGCCGGCGTCTGGTGCCTCGGCCTGGCCGCCGAGGCCGAGCAGACCATCGCCGCCGCCGACCTCACGGGCAAGACCGCCATCGTCCTGGGCGCCGAGGGCAGCGGCCTGCGCCGTCTGACCCGCGAGCATTGCGACCTGCTGGTGCGCCTGCCGACCCAGGGCCCGATCTCCCACCTCAACGTCTCCAACGCCGCCGCCGTCGCGCTCTACGAACTGGCGCGCGGCCGGACAGCCGCATCCACGCCTATGCGTCCTTCGACAAGCTCAGGATGAGGGGGAATCTTGGCGGCACAAAAATGCTCCTCATCCTGAGCCTGTCGAAGGACGCACCGAGCCGGTCCGAGTCTCCTTGAGGGGCCGAGACTTGCAGCCGCAATTGCCAGCGCCGACGGCCGCCGGGTAGAGTGCGCCCCTCTCCGCCTGCCCCGCTGCGATCATTCATTCACAGGAGCGTCGCCACGATGCTGCGATCCGCAATCGTCACCGCCGCCGCCGTCGCATTCAGCCTCTCCTCCGCGGCGCTCGCCCAGGAAGAGCCGCCGTCAAATTCCCTGCGCTGGTTCGAGAGTTTCGACCAGAACAAGGACGGCTTCATCACGCTCGCGGAGATGGAGACCGCCGGCGCCGCCGAGTTCGCCCGCATCGACAAGGACAAGAGCGGCGCCATCGCGATCGACGAATATCTCGCCGACAGCCCCGACGCCACCGACGACGAGGTCCGCCGCATGAAGAATCGCTTCGCCGTGATGGACCGCCGCGGCGACGGCAACGGCGTGATCTCGCAGGCCGAGTTCATCAATTTCGGGAAGTTCGTCATCGAGATCGCCGACCAGAACGGCGACCGCGACGGCCGCATGTCCCGCGAGGAATTCGTCGAGAGCGTGACGCCGGCCAAGCAGTAGTGCGGGCTGCGGCCGCTGCACGGCGATGGGACCGGTAGTTCACGTCATCGAGGCTGCGGTCGCTCCGCGCTGCCGGTAACGGCAGCGCGCATCGCCTGACCGTCCGCCCCTAACGTTCGTCGGAGCGTCGCTTTGCCGCAGGCGCGGAGTCGGGCCTCGATTCCGAGACGCCCGTGAGCTTGCGGAAGTGGTCCCAGGCATGGTGGGGCGTGTTGAACGACTTGGACGGACCCGCGGACCGTCCGACGAAATAGCGGAGCAGCTGGCCCGTGTCCTTATGCGGCCCGTCGATATATTCCTGCCACATCTGCACGTCGCCTTCTTGTCTCAGGACCTTGCGGCCGGGCACGACCGTATCATCCATGGTTGCCTCTTCAGGTTCAGCCCTTGGATTTCAGGATTGCGCCGCCGCTTCGCTCCAGGGACCAAGCGCAGCGGCGAAAGCGCGTTCGGGCGATGTCTATAGCACCGGGGCGATTGCGTCCAGGCCGTCATGATTCACGCTGTTGTCAGATGCACCGGCGGTCTATCAGGTGCAGTTTGACCGAACCCGAATCGCGACCCGATCCAGCGCCCCTGCGCTGGCGGCGCTGACTCACATAGCGGAAGGAGCACCTCGACGTGTTCGTCTCGTTTTTCCCGAATCCTCGAATTTTCTTCTGGTCCGTCATCCTCTGGACCGCGGTCGCGATAGCCGTCTGGTACTCCGTCGGAGAACAACTCGGCGCGGCCATCGGGCTGCCGCCGCTTCCCGAAAACGCCCCGCCTCCCGTCGGCGTGTCCGTCTTCTGGTCGAAACCCTTCCTGTGGTTTTACATCTACTATGCGGCGGTCGTCGCGATCTTTGCATCTTTCTGGCGCCTCTACGCACCGCATCCGTGGGCGCGTTGGTCCATTCTCGGCTCCGCCCTCATCATCTTCGCGACCTACTACCAGGTGCAGGTCAGTGTCGCCATCAACAAATGGTACGGTCCATTTTACGACATGATCCAGGCCGCTTTGTCGAAATCGGCGCCTGTGACGCTCGCCGGGTTTTACGCCGAGCTCGCCAACTTTGCCGGCATTGCCTGTGTCGCAGTCGTCATGGCAGTCCTGACGCGGTTCTTCATCAGCCACTACATCTTTCGGTGGCGCACGGCGATGAACAGCCACTACATGGCAAACTGGGGCACGCTTCGTGCCATCGAAGGCGCCTCACAGCGCGTGCAGGACGATACCATGCGCTTCTCGACGACGATGGAAGACCTCGGCGTCAGCCTCATCGATTCGGTCATGACGCTGATCGCCTTTCTGCCGGTCCTGCTCCGCTTGTCCGTCAACGTGACGGAGCTTCCGCTCATCGGTGAGGTCCCTTATTCGCTCGTCATCGTCGCGATCGTCTGGTCGCTGTTCGGAACCACGTTCCTGGCTCTTGTCGGCATCAGGCTGCCGGGGCTGCAGTTCCGCAATCAGCGCGTCGAGGCGGCCTACCGCAAAGAACTGGTCTATGGCGAGGACGATCCCGATCGTGCGCAACCGCCGACGGTGGCGCAGCTCTTTGCGAACGTGCGCCGCAACTACTTCCGCCTCTATTTCAACTACATGTACTTCAATATCGCGCGCATCTTGTACTTGCAGACCGACAACATCTTTCCCTACCTCGTGCTGGCGCCGACCATCGTGGCGGGCAAGATTACGCTCGGCGCGATGAATCAGATTCTGAACGCTTTTTCGCAGGTGCGCTCGTCGTTCCAGTATCTGGTCAATTCCTGGACGACGATCGTGGAACTCCTGTCGATCTACAAGCGCCTGCGCGGCCTCGACGCCACCATCAGAGGCGAGCCCTTGCCAGTCCTTGACCGGCGCTACCGGGATCTACCGGCGGAGACCGCGGGGTAACCTGCCTTACGTTCCGCTCCAGCCGGGCGGCGATCTCGACCTCGTCCACCCCGCCGCCGCCATCGGCCTCCGCATCGCCTAGTGTTGTAACTCCAACGCCTAGTTCCCAAAGTTGTCATCGCCGGGCTTGACCCGGCGATCCATCCTCGTGTCAAGCACGAGGACGCGGCGGCGCGATGGACGCCCGCGTCAAAGCTTGTCCTCGGGCCGACCGAAGGCCGGACCCGGGGGGCGGGCATGACACCGAGGGGGACTATAGGAACCCGCCACCACACTGGTGCGACCCAGCGATATAGGGGCGATTCCCCGGTTTAACCTGGGGACACTCGCCCGGCGCGTGACAGTGAATTCGCTGTTTGATCCGATTCCCGCCGTGGCTACCAGAGCGCAACGGTGAGCGATGCCGCCGCCGTGAGGCACGCAGCCGCCCGCACGTGGTTCCAGGCCGTCCAGCCGGCGAGGTAGCAGGCCCATAGGCTCGCGCGGTCGGCCATGGGCTCGATGACAAGGACAGCGCCAATTCGCTCTATCGCTGCGATACGCTCGCGAACGGCCGCCGGCAAACGGGGTTTGCACCCGTGCTCGCCGGACTATCTTCGCGCGCCGGTGACATAGGCGCTGCGGTGCCGCGTTCCGCCCAAGACGGAAATTCCGTGTCTGAATTCGCTTCGTCGTATCTGAACTAGTACCTCTGCACAGTGATTTTGACTGGTTGAATTGAGCGTGTCTCGAGCCATCCGTCGTAGGGGCGAGCGGCGCTCGCCCGCGTTCGTACCGGACTCCGGCGACGGCGCTTGTGGC
>JBGPEQ010000395.1:0-4540 GCA_041482855.1 Dongiaceae bacterium
CGGCAAGCAGGATCGCCGGCCCGGCGAGTTCGTCGAGCTGATCCGTCTGCCGCTGCCGCAATCCGGCTGGCAATTCCACTGCTACAAGATCTCGAAGCGCTTCGACCAGGACATCACGGCCACGCTTGGCGCCTTCAACATCAAGCTCGCCGACGGCATGGTCGAAGACATCCGCATTGCGTTCGGCGGCATGGCGCCAACGCCAAAACGCGCCTTGGCCTGCGAAGCCGCGCTCAAGGGCAAGCCGTGGACGCGCGCGACCGTCGCCGAAGGGCAGCTTGCGCTGCGCAGGGAGTACACGCCCATCACGGACATGCGGGCTTCGAAGGCGTATCGCAGCCTCGCGGCCGAGAATCTGCTGCTGAAGTTCTTCATCGAAACGACCGAAGTGGGTGCCGAGACTCGCGTCGTCGGCGAGCGCAGGCGAGCCCATGGATGATCGCGTCCCCGTTCGCGAGGCCGCAGCCGCCGTGAAAGGCGGTGTGAGCAGCGCCGTCGCCCATGACAGCGCGCACAAGCATGTCAGCGGCGAAGCCGTCTATATCGACGACATTCCGGAGCCGCCGGGAACGCTTCAGCTCTACGCTGCACAGTCCGATCGCGCGCACGCCCGCATCCTCAAGCTGGAGCTCTCGCGCGTGCGTGCAGCGCCGGGCGTCGTCGCCGTTCTGACGGCGGCCGACATACCCGGCGTCAACGACGTCAGCCCGATCGGCAAGCATGACGACCCGATCTTCGCGACCGACCGGGTCGAATTCGTGGGCCAGGTGCTGTTCGCCGTGGCAGCCGAAACCATCGACGCGGCCAGAGCGGCCGCGAATCTGGCCGTCATAGAATACGCGGACCTCGCACCGATCCTGACGGCCGAGGATGCGCTGGCGAAGCGGAGCTTCGTACTCGATTCCTATGAGATGCGCCGCGGCGGCGTGGCGAGTGCGCTCAAAGCTGCACCCCACCGCCTCAAGGGCCGGATCGATATCGGCGGACAGGATCATTTCTATCTCGAGGGCCAGATCTCGCTTGCCATCCCCATGGAGGATGGGGATGTGCTCGTGCATTGCTCGACCCAGCATCCGAGCGAGGTCCAGCATCTCATCGCCCACGCGCTCAACCGGCCGAGCAACGCCGTGACGGTCGAGGTGCGGCGCATGGGCGGCGCCTTTGGCGGCAAGGAAACCCAGGCGGCGCAATGGGCCATCATCGCCGCGCTCGTCGCCGTCAAGACCGGGCGGGCGGCCAAGTTCCGGCTCGATCGCGATGACGACATGATCATGACCGGCAAGCGGCACCCGTTCCGCATCGACTACGAGGTCGGGTTCGACGAGACCGGCCGCATCCGCGGCATCGAATTCGTCCAGGCTGCCGACTGCGGATTCTCCGCCGATCTCTCCGGCGCCATCGCCGACCGCGCGATGTTCCATGCCGACAATGGCTACTATCTCGACAACGCGCTCATCACCTCGCATCGCTGCAAGACGAACCTGGTGTCGAACACCGCCTTCCGCGGCTTCGGCGGGCCGCAGGGCATGATGGGCATCGAGCAAGTGATCGATGCGATCGCCCGCAACCTGGGTAAGGATCCGCTCGAAATCCGCAAGCGCAATCTCTACGGCCAGGGCGAGCGCGACGTGACGCCCTATCATATGACCGTCGAAGACAACATCCTGCCGGAGCTGATCGCCGAGCTGGAGACGTCGTCGGACTATTGGCAGCGCCGCGAGCAGATCAGGGCCTTCAACGCCGCCAGCCCCTATCTCAAGAAGGGTTTGGCGCTGACGCCGGTGAAATTCGGCATCTCCTTCACCACGACGCACCTCAACCAGGCCGGGGCCCTGCTCCACGTCTACACCGACGGCAGCGTGCATCTGAATCACGGCGGCACCGAAATGGGCCAGGGTTTGTTCACGAAGGTGGCGCAGGTCGTGGCCGAGGAGCTGCAGATCGATCTCGATCGCATCAAGATCACCGCCACCAACACCGGCAAGGTGCCGAACACCTCGGCGACGGCCGCCTCATCGGGGTCGGACATCAACGGCATGGCGGCGCGGGCGGCGGCGCAGACGATCAAGGAACGGCTGACCGCCTTCGCCGCGGAGAAGTACGGCGTCGCCGCCACCGACATCAAATTCCTGGCCAACCGCGTGCGTATCGGCGCCGAGGAAGTCCCGTTCGCCGACCTGGTGAAGCAGGCCTGGTTCGGCCGCGTGTCGCTCTCGGCCACCGGCTACTATCGCACGCCCAAGATCGACTACGATCGCGCCAAGGCCGCCGGGCGGCCCTTCTACTACTTCGCCTACGGCGCCGCCGTAAGCGAGGTGATCGTCGACACGCTGACGGGTGAGCACAAGACGACGCGGGTGGACATACTGCATGACGTGGGTTCGTCGCTGAATCCGGCCGTCGATCTCGGCCAGATCGAGGGCGGATTCATCCAGGGCATGGGCTGGCTGACATCCGAGGAGCTGTGGTGGGACGACAAGGGCCGCCTCAAGACCCATGCCCCCAGCACCTACAAGATCCCCGCCTGCAGCGACCGGCCCGCGGACTTCCGCATCAAGCTCGTGGACGGGCGGCCGAATCGCGAGGAGACGATCTACCGCTCCAAGGCCGTGGGCGAGCCGCCGCTCATGCTCGCCATCTCCGTGTTCCGGGCCTTGTCCGATGCAGTAGCCAGCATTGCCGACTATCGCATCCTGCCTGATCTCGACGCCCCTGCGACACCCGAGCGCGTGCTGATGGCGTTCGAGGATATCCGGCGGCGGACGGATGCCGAAACGCCGGCGGCACGCCCGCTGGCGGCCAAGTAGCCCGCATGCTCTGGCTCACGCAGGCGCTGGATATCCTTTCGCGCGGCGAGCGCTGCGTGCTCGTGACCGTTGTTCAGGTGAAGGGCTCGGCGCCGAGGGAAACGGGCGCCAAGATGCTCGTGTGGGAGTCAGGTGCGGCGGGCAGCGTCGGCGGTGGCCATCTCGAATTCCGCGCGCTCGAGTTTGCGCGCCGCATGCTGACCGCAGGTGACGGCCGCTCAGTGACCATCGAGTCGTTTTCGCTTGGCCCCGAACTAAACCAGTGCTGCGGCGGCCAAGTCAGCCTGCTGTTTGAAGGGTTGGATGCGTCGGCACAGCTTTGGCTTCGGGAGTGGGGGAAGGTCGCCGCTCAGGGCGAACCCTGTGCCGTCGTGGTGCATCGCCATGGCAATTCGGCTACACGAATATTCGTGATGGCGGAGGAGCTGGATTTCTTCGAGTTTCCCGAGGTCCTTCAACGACCGGTTCGTGCATTGCTGGCCGGCCCCCATGCCGTTCATTTTGTCACTATAGCCGCCGACAACGCTTATGTAATCCAGCCCGCCAACGAGCGATGCGATCATGTGTTCCTCTTCGGCGCCGGCCACGTCGGCAAGGCGGTCGTGCGGGCACTCGCGCCGCTGCCGTTTCGACTCACCTGGATCGACGGCCGCAGCGATGCCTTTCCGCCGGATATGCCGCCGCAGGTGGACGGAATCATTTCCGCCTCGCCGCCAGGCGAAGTGGCGGGCGCGCCGCCGGGTGCGCTCTATCTCGTCATGACCCACAGCCATCCGCTGGATCTGGAGATATGTGCGCAGGCGCTCCGGCGCGACGACTTCAGCTTTCTCGGGTTGATTGGCAGCGAGACCAAACGGGCGCGCTTTGCCAGTCGCTTGCGCGCCATCGGCATTCCGCCACATATGCTGGGCCGATTGACCTGTCCGATCGGGATACCCGGCATCGACAGCAAGGAACCGGCGGCGATCGCGGCAGCCGTGGCCGCCCAGCTGCTGATCGTCGTCGAGCGCCGGCAAGCGGGGCGTAACCAGACGATAGCGGCGCTCGACGTGGGAACCTGAACCTTGCAGACGCCGGAACAGCTCATGCGCCGCGCCATCGCCCTGTCGGCCGAGAAAATGCGCGCCGGCCTGGGCGGCCCGTTCGGCGCGATCATTGCGTGCAACGGCGAGGTCATTGCCGAGGGTTTCAACCAAGTCACGTCCAACAATGACCCCACCGCCCATGCCGAGGTAATCGCCATTCGCGCGGCCTGCCGCCAGCTCGGCTCGTTCAGCCTGCAGGGCTGCGAGATGTACACCAGCTGCGAGCCCTGCCCGATGTGTCTGGGCGCCATCTACTGGGCGCGGCTGGATCGGGTCTACTACGCCAACACGCGCATCGAAGCGGCGGCCATCGGCTTCGACGACGATCACATTTACCGCGAGTTCGACAAGCCGATCGACGGCCGGGCGGTGCCGTTCATCCAGCTGGGCTCGGAGGAGGCGCGGCAGATCTTCAAGGAATGGCTGGAAAAGCCTGACAAGATTCCGTACTGAATCGAGTGCAACGACAAGCAACAAGGCCCGGGGAGGCCATGCAGGGGACGGGTTACGAGGCGATGGCCGAAGCGGGTCGGACATGGTGACGGTCGCGGGCGGTCCAGGCGCGGCGGCAACCGCGTCGGCGCGGGACGGCGCGGCGCTGTTGCGGCTCACCGGCATCGTCAAGCAGTTCCCCGGCTGTCTCGCCAA
>JBGPEQ010000396.1:0-4534 GCA_041482855.1 Dongiaceae bacterium
CCCCGCCATGGCCGGCCAGACCATTGCCGTGCTCGGCCTCGCCAGGTCCGGCCTGTCGGCCGCGCGCGCGCTGAAGGCAAGCGGCGCCGTGGTCTGGGGTTGGGACGACAATGCGAAGAGCCGCGACGAAGCGAAGGCGGCGGGCATCCCGCTCGTCGATCTCGCCGGTTGCGACTGGTCGAAGCCGGCGGCGCTCGTGCTCTCGCCCGGCATCCCCCACAAGTTTCCCAAGCCGCACCCGGTGGCGGCACTCGCGACAGCGAGGCGCTGTCCCATTATCGGCGACATCGAACTGATGGCGCGTGCCGGACTCGGCGCGCGTTTCATCGGGATCACCGGGACCAATGGCAAGTCGACGACCACCGCGCTCATCGGCCATATCCTGAGATCGGCCGGAATGCGCGCGGAGATCGGCGGCAATCTCGGCACGCCCGCGCTCGAACTGGCACCCCTCGGCAAGGACGGCATCTACGTCCTAGAAATGTCGTCCTACCAGCTCGAGCTGACGCACACCCTGGCGTTCGACGTGGCCGTGCTGCTGAACATCACGCAGGACCACCTGGATCGGCACGGCGGCATGGACGGCTACGTCGCCGCCAAGACGCGCATCTTCGAGTCGCAGCGCGTATCGCAGACCGCCGTCATCGGCGTCGACGACGAGCACGGCCGCGCCATTCGCGCCCGCTTCGCCGCCGCCAGGCAGCAGACGACCATCCCGATCTCCGCGGAGGGGCCGGTGGCCGGCGGCGTCTATGCCCATGACGGCTGGCTGCAGGACGATCGCGCCGGCAAGACCGAGCGCGTGCTGAGATTGGCCGACGCGACCAGCCTCCTCGGCAAGCACAACTGGCAGAACGCCGCCGCCGCCTTCGCCGCCTGCGCGGCGATCGGCATGGCCACGCCGAAGATCGTCGCGGGAATCAAGAGCTATCCTGGCCTCGCCCATCGCCAGGAGCTGATCGCGACCATCGGCGACGTCCGCTACATCAACGACAGCAAGGCCACCAACGCCGACGCTACCGCCAAGGCGCTCGCCTGCTACCAGCCGATCTATTGGATCCTCGGCGGGCGGGCGAAGGAGACCGGCCTCGACGGGATCGAGTCCTTCTATCCGCGCATCGCCCACGCCTTCCTCGTCGGCGAGGCGAGCGAGCGCTTCGCCGTCGCTCTCGAGGGCCGCGTCCTCTGCACGAAGTGCGGCACGATCGCCGCCGCGCTCGCGACCGCCCATCGCCAGGCCCAGGCCGAGCGCAAGCCCGGCGCGGTCGTGCTGCTGTCGCCGGCCGCGGCTTCCTTCGACCAGTTCGCCAATTTCGAGGAGCGCGGCGAGGTCTTCCGCAAGCTGGTGGAAGCCTTGTGCGTCGGGCCGATGCAAGCCAACGGCGGCGCGGTCAGCCGGAGGATGCAATGACCTCCTTCGCCCGCACCGATACCAGCCTCATGTCCCGGTGGTGGTGGACGGTCGACCGCTGGATGCTGGCGGCGCTCGGCGTGCTCGTCTTCTGCGGCATCATCCTGGTGATGGCGGCCAGCCCGGCCGTGGCCGTGCGCATCGGCCTCGATCGCTTCTATCTGGTGCGCCACCACCTCGTGCTGCTGCCGGTGGCACTCGCCATCGTGCTCGGCGTCTCCCTGCTCAGCCTGCGCAACCTGCGTCGACTGGCCGTGATCGGCTTCGTCCTCGCGCTCGTCCTGACGGCGCTGACGCTGGTCGCCGGCAGCGAGATCAAGGGCGCCACCCGCTGGATCAATCTCGGCGGCTTCTCGCTGCAGCCCTCGGAGTTCCTCAAGCCCTGCTTCGCCGTGGTGGCGGCCTGGCTGTTCGCCTCGCAGCATGGCCGCGTGCCCGTGCCAGGCAACATTATTGCCATCGGCCTCTACCTCATGGTCATCACGCTGCTCCTGCTGCAGCCCGACCTCGGCATGACCGCGGTGGTGAGCGCCACCTGGTTCGCCCAGTTCTTCCTCGCGGGCCTGCCGGTCCTGTGGGTAGTAGCGCTGGGAGCGGGCGGCCTGGTCGGCCTGGGCGGCGCCTACTTCGCCTTCGCCCATGTGCGCGAGCGCGTCGACGGTTTCCTCGATCCCGCCGCCGGCAACAACTATCAGGTCGACCGCTCGCTCGAGGCCTTCATGAACGGCGGCCTCATCGGCCGCGGCCCCGGCGAGGGCACGGTGAAATCCGTGCTGCCGGACGCCCATTCCGACTTCATTTTCGCCGTCGCCGGCGAGGAGTTCGGCCTGTTGCTGTGCCTGCTGCTGGTGGCGCTCTTCGCCTTCATCGTGCTGCGCGGCTTCGCCCGGCTGCTGCACGAGAACAACCTCTTCGCGCTGCTGGCGACCGCCGGCCTGCTCGTCACCTTCGGCCTGCAGGCCGTCATCAACATGGCCTCGACGCTCCATCTGATGCCGACCAAGGGCATGACCCTGCCGTTCATCAGCTATGGCGGCTCGTCGCTGCTGGCGCTCTCGCTCGCCATGGGCATGGTGCTGGCGTTAACGCGCCGCCGCGCCGGCCTCGGAGACGCCACATGAGCGCCCCCAGGGAATCAAGAGTCTACATCGCGCTCGCTGCCGGCGGCACCGGCGGCCACATGTTCCCAGCGGAAGCGCTGGCTGGTGAGCTACTGGCGCGCGGCCACGGCGTCGCCTTGGTCACCGACCGCCGCGGCGGCGGCTTCGGCGAGCGCCTGCCGGCGGTTGAAACTCATCGCATTTCCGCCGGCGGCCTCGCCGGCACCGGCATCGTCGGCCGCGCGCAAGGCGTGGTGCGACTCGGTGTCGGCTTCTTCCAGGCCCGCGGATTGATGGGCCGCCTGAAGCCATCCGTCGTCGTCGGCTTCGGCGGCTACGCCTCGGTTCCGACCGTGCTGGCGGCCAGCCTCTCGGGCATTCCGACCGTGCTGCATGAACAGAACGCCGTTCTCGGCCGCGCCAACCGGCTCCTGGCCAAGCGCGCGACGCGCATCGCCACCTCCTTCGCGAGCGTGGTCGGCATCGGCGCCGGCAATCGCGCCGCGCTGACCGGCAATCCCGTGCGGCCCGGCATTGCCGCGCTCGCCGATCAGCCTTATCCGCCGCTGTCTCCGGGCGGTGCGATTCAAATCCTCGTCGTCGGCGGCAGCCAGGGTGCCCGCGTCTTCAGCCGACTGATCCCGGAGGCGGTGGCGCTGCTGCCCGCCGAACTGCAGCGCCGGCTCCGCATCGCGCAACAGGCCCGCGCCGAAGACCTGGAGACCGCGCGCGCCAACTACGCGAAGCTCCCCGCGGCCGTCGAACTGGCGCCATTCTTCGGCGACATGCCGGAGCGGCTGCGCGCCGCCCATCTCGTCGTCTGCCGTTCGGGCGCCTCGACTGTCGCCGAGCTGACGGCGGCCGGACGGCCGGCGGTCTTGATCCCCTACCCCTTCGCCACCGACGACCATCAGACCGCCAACGCGCGCGCACTCGACTCGGCCGGCGCCGCCTGGCTGATGCCGGAAGCGGCGACCACGCCGGCCATGCTGGCCGATCGCCTGGCCGCTCTCGCCGCCGATCCCGAGCGGCTCGGACGTGCCGCCGACGTGGCGCGCGCCCTCGGCCGTCGCGATGCCGCGGCGCGCCTGGCCGACCTCGTGACCTCGCTCATCCGCAGCAACGGCTCGCACCAGCGGGAGGCAGCGGCATGAAGCAGCTCCCCTTCCCCGTCGGCGTGATCCACTTCGTCGGCATCGGCGGCATCGGCATGAGCGGCATCGCCGAGATCATGCACAGCCTCGACTACAAGGTGCGCGGCAGCGATCAGGCCGACAATGCCAACGTCAAGCGCCTGCGCGCCATGGGCATCCCGATCGAGATCGGCCATTGCGCCGAGAACCTAGCCGATGCCGGTGTCATCGTCGTCTCTTCGGCGGTGAAGGCCGACAACCCGGAGGTCGTGGCCGCGCGCGCGAAGCTGATGCCGGTCGTGCGCCGCGCTGAGATGCTGGGCGAGCTGATGCGCCTGAAATGGTCGATCGCCATCGGCGGCACCCACGGCAAGACCACCACGACCTCGATGGTGGCGGCGCTGCTCGATGCCGGCGGCAAGGATCCCACCGTCGTCATCGGCGGCATCGTCAACGCCTACGGCACCAACGCGCGCCTCGGCAAGGGCGACTGGATGGTGGTGGAGGCCGACGAGTCCGACGGCACCTTCGTGAAGCTGCCCGCCACCGTCGCCGTCGTCACCAACATGGACCCCGAGCATCTCGACCATTACGGCACGGTCGAGGCGATGAACCGGGCCTACGAGGATTTTGTCAAGAACATCCCGTTCTACGGCTTCGCCGTGCTTTGCATCGATCATCCGGTGGTGCAGGCGACGATCCCGCGCCTCTCCGATCGCCGCATCGTCACCTACGGAATGAGCCCGCAGGCCGACGTCCGCGCCGTCAACGTCAATGTCGGCGCCAACAGCACGACCTACGACGTCGTCATCGCCGATCGCCAGCACGACGCCAGCCGCACCCTCGCCGGCTTCAAGCTGCCGATGCTCGGCTGGCACAACGTGCAGAAC
>JBGPEQ010000397.1:0-4532 GCA_041482855.1 Dongiaceae bacterium
CTCGATGGCGACGACCGCGCTCCCGCGCGTGAAGCAGCGCATCCGCGGCCTCGATCTCCTGGCCGCCACCCGCTGCGCCCGCCAGATCATGGACCAGTCCGACAGCGGCCGCATCGCCGCGCTGCTGGATGATTTCAACGGCCTGGCGTAGGGCGCCCGGTCGCTCCGGTCGATATGGACTTCGACGCCGTCGCGCCGATAGAGTGGCATATGAGCGATCGACCGGACTCGCTGGCGGTTTCGAACCAGCCCCTTGCTGCCCCTGGCAAGCCGCCGATTCTGGCGGTCGAAGGCCTGTCCAAGAGCTTCGGGGCCGTCGAGGCCCTGCGCGACGTCGATTTCGAGGTGAATGCCGGCGAGGTCGTGGCGCTGCTGGGCGACAACGGCGCTGGCAAATCCACCCTGGTGAAGATCATCTCCGGCACCATCCAGCCCGATGCCGGCCGCCTGCTGTTCGAGGGCCGGCCGGTCGTCATCGACAGCCCGGCCACCGCCAAGCGGCTGGGCATCGAGACCGTCTACCAGGACCTGTCGATCTGCCCGAACATGGACGTCGTCGCCAATTTCTTCATGGGCCGCGAGCTCTACCGCAACGTCCTCGGCCTCAAGGTGCTGCGCGAGCGCGCCATGCGCGAGGAAACCGAGCGGACGCTGCGCGACATCGGCACGCAGATTCCCTCGGTCTTCACCAACATGGAGCATCTGAGCGGCGGCCAGCGCCAGGCCGTCGAGCTGTGCCGCTTCGTCCATTGGGGCGGTAAGCTGGTCCTGCTCGACGAGCCCTTTGCGGCCCTCGGCGTGCGCCAGACCCACCGCGGCCTCGAGCTGATCGAGCAGGTGAGGGGGCGCGGCGTGGCCACCATCGTCATCACCCACAACATGCTGCATGCATTCCAGGTCGCCGACCGTATCGTCGTGCTTCGTCAGGGGCGCATCGCCGGCAATCGATCGGTCGGCGAGACCACCACGGACGAAGTCGTCACCCTCATCACCGGCGAGCGCATCGACATCGGTCGGCGCCCGCGCTCGCCGGAGAATGAAAAACCCAACAGTTGAAGGGAGGAAGTCCAATGCGAACATTCGTGAAGGCACTCGGCGGGCTCTTGGCGGCCCTGCTGCTCATGGCCGGCATCGGCCACGGCGCCGCGGCCCAGGAAAAGGGCACCATCTACTATCTGGCGCCCACCCTGTTCGACGAGTTCCAGGTCGAAACCAAGGACATGGTCGAGTTGCTGTTCGGCCAGCTCGGCTACAAGGTCGTCACCCTCGACGCCCAGCAGCGGGCCGACCTGCAGAACAGCCAGATGGACGACACCGTGCTGCAGAAGCCGAAGGCGATCATCCTCGCTGCGGTCGATTTCGAGGCGATCTCGCCGGGCATCGAGAAGGCGCACGCCGCCGGGATCCCGATCCTGGTCTACGACCGCCAGATTCGGAACCGGCCCGTGGAGTTCACCTCGGTCGCCGGCACCGTCGAGATCGGCCGCCTGTCGGCCGCCGAGGCGGTGAAGCTGCTGACCGCCAAATACGGCGAGCCCAAGGGCAAGGTGCTGTCGATCATGGGCGATTCGGGCGACACCTATACGCTCGACATCGAGCAGGGCTTCGAGGAGGTGATGGCCAAGAACCCGAAGATCCAGGTCATCGCCAAGCCCTCGAAGGACTGGGAGCCGACCAACGCCGCCAACACGGTGCAGGATCAGCTCCTCGTCAATCCCGACATCGACATGCTCTTCATCCATGCCGATCACCTGACGACGCCCATCGTCTCCGTGCTCGAGAACGCGGGCAAGAAGAAGGGCGATATCCTCATCGTCGATGCCACCGGCATGCCCGTCGGCCTCAAGCTGCTGCGCGAGGGCTGGGTGCAGACGATCGTCGAGCAGCCGCTCTATGGACAGGTCTACGGCATGGCCATGTTCCTCGACCACGTCATCACGAAGACGCCGATCAAGGCCGGAATGTATGACGTCGTCGGCCTGCAGTCCGAGATCACGATCGAGTCCTGGGGCCCGAACCTGCGGGTGCCCGGCGGCGTGATCACCAAGGACAACGTCGACGACAACAAGTTCTGGGGCAACCTGAAGCCGCCGGGCGTGCCGGTGCCGAAGGTCGAGTAAGCATCCTGCGTCCTTCGAGACGGCCGCTGCGCGGCCTCCTCAGGATGAGGAACTTTCTTAGTGCCGCTGAGAAATCTACCTCATCCTGAGGAGCGCCCGGAGGGCGCGTCTCGAAGGACGCATGCTGTTTCTGCAGCCTCCTCGATTACTATTCTCAAATTCATCACAGCCTTGTTCGCCGGAATGACAGCCCCGACTGCATATCGACAAATCGGTCGCAGGATGCCGCGACAATGGTAAGCGGTCCGACGACGTCGCGCCGGCCGGATAGCCGGCCCTCGTTCGCGCCCGTGGTGAAGTGGGCGCTCGACAATCTCGTCTGGTTCATCCTGGTCATCATCCTCGCGCTCTGCTCGCTGGCGATCCCCGGCTTCTTCCAGATCGGCATCTTCCTCAACATCGCCTATCAGGCGACCTTCGTCGGCATCCTCGCCGTCGGGTTGTCGTTCTGCATCATCGCCGGCCAGATCGACCTCTCGATCGAATCGGTCATGGCCTTCTCGGCCATGCTGGCCGCCTATCTCTCGGGCTTGTCGACGGCGTCCGCCGGCATCGGCCTGCCGGGCGTCGTCTCGCTCGTCATCGTGCTTGCGTTCGGCGCGCTGGTCGGGCTGTGCAACGCCTTCTTCGTCGTGCAGCTGCGGATCGCCGCCTTCATCGTCACGCTCGCCATGTACATCGTGATCCGCGGCCTGGCGCTCATCCTCACCAAGGCACGCTCGATCTTCGACCTGCCGCCGGACATGCGGATCGTCGCCAACGCGAGTCTCTTGGGCATCCCCGTGCTCGTGCTGATCCTCATCGTCGTCTACGTCTTCTTCCATTTCGTGCTGACGCGCACGCGCTTCGGCCGCCACGTCTATCTCGTCGGCGGCAACCCCACCGCGCCCTTCCGCGCCGGCGTCAAGGTCAACCGGCTCTTCTATCAGGTGTTCATGCTGTCCGGCGTGCTCGCGGCCTTCGCCGGCTGGCTGCTGGCGGCGCGCACCAACGGGGCGACGCCGAACCTCGGCCTCGGCATGCTGTTCGAGGTCTTCGCCGCCGTGGTCATCGGCGGCGTCAGCCTGGCCGGCGGCGTCGGCTGGCTGTCGGGCGTCTTCGCCGGCGCCCTGTTGCTGAGTTCCATCAGCACCGCCATCAACATCATCGGCCTTGAGCCGCAATACATGCAGGTCATCCGCGGCGGCCTCATGCTGGTCGCCGTGCTGCTGGATTCCCTCAAGCGCGCGCTGCGGCGTTACTCCGAGTAGGACGGCGGCGAATCACGTCCGCCCCGAGCTCCCGTCCGGCAACGTGTCCGCGATGAGCCGATACTTCACGCGCGCAGTGGACAGCATGCGGTAGAAGTTGGTGAGCTGGTCCCAGGGGTCGGCCAGCTTCTGGAAGCCGGAGATGAAGACGACGAGCGTGCCGACCTCGACGCCGCCGCGCATGACGAGCCAGCCGCCGACCGTCAGCACGATGAGCGGCCCGATCGCGTCCAGGAAATTGCCGAAGAACGTCAGGAAAAACTTGATGCGATAGATGGTGACGCGCGCCACGAAGCTGTCGTCTACCACCTGGCGGTAGGCCGCCACGCCGCTTGCCGCCGCGAAGGGCAGCGCGATCAGGTCGCCGATCTGTCGCACCAGCCGCACATGCCGCGCCGACCAGCGGTTGATGGCGCCCTGGCCCACGGGCACGACGACGAGCTGCGGCAGGTAAAGCAGAATGCCGAAGGCCGCAATCGTCGGCTGCACCCACAGGAGGTAGCCGACGACGAAGGCCGCCGTGCCCCCTTGCAGCAGCGGAAAGGAAAAGCTGTCGCCGACGAAGCCTGCGAGGTCCTCCGTTTCGGCCGCCACCATCGAGACGATGGCGCCGGCCGCGGCCGGCTCGCGTCCGTGATGGACATGATCGTCGGCCGTGCGCGGCCGCGTCGCGTCGAAGATGGTCAGGCGCAGGTCGCGGGTGATCTCCTCGACCATCCGGCCGCGATAGACGTTGAGGCCGTATTTGAGGCCGCCCTGCACCAGCAGGACGCCGAGATAGACCGCGCTCAGCAACAGCAGGAGCGGGAGCCGGCCGGCCGGGAGCGCATCGTCCACGATCCGCCGCTGCAGCTCCAGCGGCACGGCGGTGAGGAAGGAGACGGCGACCGTCAGGACACAGAGGATGATCTGTCCACGGCGGCTGTTCTGCCAGATATAAGCGTAGAGTTTCGGTGGCATGATTTCTCCGGCTCCGAGTGATGCGCCGGGAACAGTGCGCGTTACGGCCGGGGTCGCTGTCAATCCCGCCTGCGCGACGCGCCGGCGCGCTCCGCCGGAGCTGGGGGCAAGCGGCCAATGTTCCTATGGCGAATTGCGGTGCTGCGACTAATTCTAATTCGACGCCAGGCGCTGCGTCGCCATGCCGCAGCCGGATCGCTGA
>JBGPEQ010000398.1:0-4528 GCA_041482855.1 Dongiaceae bacterium
CTCAGCCTGTCCTATCCGAGTTCTCTCTTCGTCAGCTATCTGGAACGCCGCATGAAGGTGGGCTACCGCCGCAAGCCCAGCCGCTTTCTGCAGCGGGCGGCAGCCGGAGCCAGTCCCGGATGATACGCCTCGAGAAAGTCTGCAAGTCGTTCGGCCATCTCACCGTTCTGCGGGATGTCTCGCTCGAGGTTCGGAAGGGCGAGGTCGTCTGCGTCATCGGCCCGTCCGGCGCCGGCAAGTCCACCATGCTTCGCTGCATCAATCATCTGGAGGCCCTGGACAGCGGCACGATCTACATCGAGGGCCAGCCGGTGTACCGCTACATGCGGGAGGGACGGCTGGTGATCGACCGGGAAAAGCGGATCGAGCAGATTCGCTCCCAGGTCGGCATGGTGTTCCAGGCGTTCAACCTGTTCCCCCATTTCACCGCCCTGGAAAACATCATGGTGTCGCCGCTGCATGTACTGCGGGAGCCGCTTTCGGAACTGCGCCCGCGCGCTCTGGCCCTCATGGCCAAGGTGGGCCTGTCCGACAAGGTCGATGCCTATCCCCATGAGTTGTCGGGCGGGCAGCAGCAACGCGTGGCGATCGCGCGGGCGCTCGCCATGCGGCCGAAATGCATGCTGTTCGACGAGGTGACCTCGGCCCTGGATCCGGAGCTCGTCGGCGACGTGCTGCGCGTCATGCGGGCGTTGGCGACGGACGGGATGACCATGATCGTCGTGACCCATGAGATGGGCTTCGCCCGCGAGGTCGCCGACCGCATCATCTTCATGGCCGATGGCGCCATCGTCGAAGAGGGGCCGCCGAATGAGATCTTTTCCCGGCCTAACAATGAACGGACATCGCAGTTTCTTCGCTCGGTGCTGCATCGCAGCCAGGAACTGGGCGAAGACACGCTGCCATCGGCGTGAGGGGCATCACCCTTGCGCCGCAACTCAGGGCAAGTCGAGAAGCAGAATCAACAACCGGACTGCAACAGGAGGTAAACATGCGATCGATCAGTAGGGGCTTTATCGGCGTGCTGGCATTCGCCTTCGCGCTAGGCAGTGGCTACGCGACTGTGCGCGCAGCTGATCCCACCGTTCCGGGCGTGAGCTTCAACGGGGGCGACGGTTCCTACAAGCGGGTCCTTGCGGACGGGATCACGCTCGGTATCTCCAACGATCCGCCGTACACCTATCAGGACGAAAAGACGAAGGAATACGACGGCATCGACGTTCGAATCTTTCGCGAGATCTGCAAACGCCTCGGCATTGACAAGGTAAAGTGGGAAATCGTCCAGTTCGATGCCCTCATCCCGGGCATCGCTGCCAAGCGCTGGGACGTGGTCGTCGATAATCTGCACGAGAACCCGAAGCGCCTTGCGGTCGTCGCCTTCACCAGCCCGGCCTATTGGTATGGCTCGGCGCTGGCGGTGGAGAAGGGCAATCCGAAAAACATCCACACATCGGCCGATATGGCGGGGCACAGTGTCGGTACGGTTCGCGGCAGCTTCAACCAGGGGCTGCTGGAGAAACGCACTGACCTGAAGGAGCTGAAACTCTACACGTCGAATGAAGCCGAGTTTGCCGACCTGATCGCCGGGCGCGCCGATGTGATCATGGAAGACGATATCAAGATCGGGCAGTTCATGAAGAACCACCCCGAAGCGGCAATGGAACTCGCCACGGGCTATCAGGTGGCTCCCGAAGAATACGGCTACGCCCGCTATGCGCTTGGTAAGGAAGACGTCGACCTGAACCATGCGGTCTCGCGTGCGCTCGATGAGATGCGCGGCGACGGCAGCCTGCGCAAGATCATCGCGGAGTTCGGCCTCACCGACCGGAACCTCTGGTACTACCCGGTCAAGTGAGCCTTAGGCACTACGCTTCGTCGTCGGAAAAGTGCGGCCTTCGGGTCGCACTTTCTGTCCGGAGTAGAGAAAGATCGCGGAATATCTCCGCGCGGCCGTCGGCCGCGCGGAGAGCGCGTCACAATATCGGATGCCAGCGATGCGTCTAAGAGCCGCGATGCCGGGCCCTTGCTGTTCTGGCGGCGCAGTGGGAGAGCAGGATTGATGACATCCGTCAAACCCAAGAGGACCAAGGAGCATCGGCGCCGCGACGAGCGGGCCAAGACGAGTGCTGCGCCGCGGCCGGGCACGGTGACCATTCGCGACGTGGCACTCGCGGCCGGTGTCTCGGCCATGACGGTCTCCAACCTGATCAATGAGCGCGCCGGAACCATGCGCGCCGAGACTCGCCAGCGAATCGAGGCAGAGATCAAGCGGCTCCAGTACCGCCCGCACAGCATGGCGCGCAGCCTCAGGCTCGCCAAGCAACTGTTCATCGGAATGATCATCATCGACGAGCAGCCGCACTACCTCGCTGACCCCTTTACGACCCATGTCGTGGCGGGCCTCAGCAACCAACTGAATTCCCAGGGCTACGGCTTGCTGTTGCAGGGCCTCTCGGCAGAGGCGTTCCGCAGTTCGCCGCTCATCCGCGGCATCCGCACCGACGCGATCTGCATCTTGCTGTCGGGCTCGGATACGATCCGGCGTACCATCGTCGATGCGCTGCTCGCCCTTGGGCAACCACTGGTGGTGTTTCAGGACACGCTTCGATTCCCCCGTGCCGATCTCTGTATCATCCGTCAGGCCGATCGCGACGGGGGCCGATTGGTATGCGAAGAAGTCCTGAAGCTCGGCGCCCGGCGTCTCGCAATGCTGATTCCCGAAGTTCATTGGCCGGCCATCGCCGAACGGGTCAAAGGCGTGCGCGAGGCGATCCGCAAAAGTGCGCCAGGAGCTGAACTGCGGGTCGTCCGATGTGGCGATGGCGAACTCCGCGATACGCAGGCTGCCCTGGATCGGGATACCGCCGAGCAGGGACTGCCTGACGCCATCATCGCCGGGAACGACCAGATGGGCATCGCGGCGATGAAGCTGATGGCCAGCCGCAGACTGAAAGTGCCGCGCGACGTTGCCATCACCGGCTTCAACGCCTTTGAGTTCTGGCAGTATACCTCGCCGGTCCTGACGACGGTGCGCTCGCCCGCGTATGAGATGGGCGCCCGCGGCGGCATCGAGGTGCTGAAGCGCCTCGCCGACGGCCGTTTCGAACAGCCTGAGATTGTCTACCCCGTGGAGCTGCAACCCGGCGGATCGACCTGAGACGGGCCGAGCCGATTGACACCTCGGATGGGCAACTTTAGCGTTACAGCACCGAACACACAGATATCGCCGGCAGCGTCCACGGGCAGATGCCTTGGCATAGGAGAGCAGGTACATGACGGCCCGCGAAGGGCAGCGTGAAGACCGGCAAAAGCCAGTGGAGGCCGATCGACGCTCCGACGCGCCTGCGAAGGATATCGCTCTCGACGGTGACGGCCTCCAGGGCCGCGTCGAGGAGGGCTGGTACAGTTGCCGGATCCCGCGATCGGCGTTGAAGGCGTTGATGCGCCGCAGCGATGCCGCCGGGCTCGCCAATTTCGGCCCCTGGGTACTCTTGCTCGCGGCGAGCGGTGGTCTTGCTTATCTCTCGTGGGACGGTTGGTGGAGCGTTCCGGCCTTCCTGCTGTATGGCACGCTCTATACGTCCAGCGACGCTCACTGGCACGAGTGTGCGCACGGTACCGCCTTTCGCAGCCGCTGGCTGAACGAAGGCTTCTATCAGCTGCTGTCCTTCATGTGCCTGCGCGAGGCCTATCTCTGGCGGTGGAGCCATGCCCGTCATCACACCCATACGATGATCGTGGGGCGTGATCCCGAGATAACCGTGCCGAGGCCGGCCAATCTGCGGGCCATCGCCAGCGACTTCTTCTACCTCCACAGCGGCCTGGTCGAGATGCGAAAGATAGTCCTCCACGCGGCCGGCATAGTGACGGAAGGTGCGCGCGATTTCGTGCCCGAGGGCGACTGGCGCAAGATGATGTGGACGAGCCGTGCCTATGTTGCGCTGGTATTGGCTACGGTTGGCTGGGCGGGTGCGGCGGGCAGCGTCCTGCCGCTGATGTTCATCTTCCTACCGCGGTTCTATGGCGCGTGGTTCCACCAGCTTTGCGTTCTGACCCAGCATGCAGGCCTCGCCGAGATGGTGAGGGACCACCGGCTCAATACCCGCACGGTCTATATGAACAGGGTGTGCCGGTTTCTCTACGTCAACATGAACTACCATCTCGAGCACCACATGTTTCCCTTGGTTCCCTTCCATGCCCTGCCGCGCCTCCATGCGGCGATCAGGGATCAAACGCCGCCCGCCTATGCCGGCTTCGTCGCCGTTTATCGCGAGTTGTTGCCGGCGCTGATCCGTCAGTCGCGCGATCCCGACTATTTCCTGCGACGCCCGCTGTCCGCCACGAACTGAGCCCCGGAAAGGCGTCGGCAGGGCTTCCGGCCACGGGTAAGGGCGGGCTTTTCAAACGCGAACTTTAACGTTACAGTCCTAATCCCAGGCCGCGGTCGGGAGAGCCGAGACCAATGCAGACCAAGTCAGGTTTCTTCGGTGTCTACCCCATGGTCTATGCCCTGTTCGACGACAAGGGC
>JBGPEQ010000399.1:0-4519 GCA_041482855.1 Dongiaceae bacterium
AACAGCTTGATGCGTTCCGCGACATCCGCGAACGCGCCGACGATCAGCCAAGCCGCCAGGCCGAGCCCGAATATCGCCAGGGCTGGACCGCCATTGATTAAATAGAGCAGCAGGATCACCGCCACGGCGGCTACCAGGCCGGCGAACCAGATGCGTTGCGCCGCCCCCAGCAGGTCGGCATGTTTCCAGGCCAACAGCGGTCCGAACGGCAATAGACAGAGGAACGGCGTCATGAGGATGCCGAACACCAGGTTGAAGAACGGTGCACCGACGGAAACGGTGTAGCCGAAGGCCGAGGCGAACAGCGGAAACAGGGTGCCAAAGAACACGACGCCGGCAGCCACGGACAGGAAAAGGTTGTTGAGCAGCAGGCCGCCTTCGCGGCTGAGTGGGGCGAACAGCCCGCTGTCCTTCAGCGCCGGCGCGCGCACCGCGAACAGGGCGAGCGAACCGCCGATGGCGATCGTCAGCAGCAGCAATATGAAGATTCCGCGCGCCGGATCGTTGGCGAAGGCATGCACGGAACTGAGCACGCCGGAGCGCACCAGGAACGTGCCGATCAGGCTGAAGGAGAAGGCGATGATGGCGAGCAGCACCGTCCAGATCTTCAGCGCGTCGCGCTTCTCCACGACGATGGCCGAATGCAGCAGCGCGGTGCCGGCCAACCACGGCATGAACGAGGCGTTCTCGACCGGGTCCCAGGACCACCAGCCGCCCCAGCCGAGTTCGTAGTAGGCCCACCAGCTGCCCATGGCGATCCCGAAGGTGAGCGCGCACCAGGCGAGCAGCGTCCATGGCCTGACCCAGCGCGCCCAGGCCGGATCGACGCGACCCTCGATGAGGGCCGCCACGGCAAACGAAAACGCGATGGAGAAGCCGACATAGCCCAGATAGAGGAAGGGCGGATGGAAGGCGAGCCCCGGGTCCTGCAGCACCGGATTGAGGCCATGGCCGTCGGCCGGCGGTTGCAGCACGCGCAGGAAGGGATTGGACGTCACGACGATGAAGAGCAGGAATCCGAAGGCGATCATGGCCTGGACCGACAGCGCGCGCGCCTGCAGGCCGGCCGGCAGGTTGCCGCCGAAGGTCGCAACGAGGGCGCCGAACAGGGTGAGAATCAGGACCCACAACACCATCGAGCCCTCGTGGTTCCCCCACACGCCCGTGATCTTGTAGAGCAGCGGCTTCAGCGAATGGGAGTTCTGCACGACGAGGTTGACGGAGAAGTCGGAGGTGACGAACGCATGCACGAGCGCGAGGAAGGCGCCGAGCACAAGCAGAAACTGCGTCTGTGCCGCCGGGCGCGCGAGCGCCATCAAGGGTGCGATGCCCCGCTGGGCGCCCCACAGCGGCAGCACCGCCTGAATCAGGGCGACAAAGCAGGCAAGAATGAGCGCGAAATGCCCGAGTTCGACGATCATCTGGCGGGTGCTGTCCGGGGGCCAACTCCGCTGAGCACATAGCCCGCCGGCCCCGACAATACAACGATTGATGCGTTCCCGCGATGGACCCGCGCGGCTTGCGGCGGCCACCATGGTTGCCTTGTCTGATGGCGCAGGCGGCCGCCTGGGCGGAGCTGCCGCGCCCTGCTTCGTTGAGACGCCGCTGACCGCCAAGCTCCTTGCCGATCCGGCCATGCGGGAGGAGATCGTCGCGCGCGCCTCTGGAGCGGCTGGTCACGCCGGACGAGGTGGCGGCCGCAATCCTGTTTCTGGCCTCGGACGCCGCCTCGGCGGTTGCTGTCACCTGTTCGTGATCAATGGCGGCTGGCTCGCACAGTAGGTCGAGGTGGCCGCCGGAAAAATTTCCTAAGAAAAATTAGCGTTAACGGAAACCGAATTGCGACGCATCTGCCTTCTGGATAGGCAATGCTTGGTTAGCGCGGGTTAGCAAATTCCGGCGGCCGGGATTTGTGTCAATTTGTCGCATTCATTCGGCCCGCCATCATGGGGAAATCATCGCGACTTTTACCGGGTTTTAGCAGTTCTACCGCCATCTTAACTTCTCGACACGGCTCAGGCACTCGCCGGCACGCGCCAAAATGGCTTCGTCGGAATTTCGCTTGATCCGTGAATTTGGTGCAAGAAGGACCTGAATATATCGTGACCCCGGACGGAACGCTTCGCACGGATATTGAACCTGCTCGCGCGGAATCGGAAGTTTCAGTTCCGGACCGTAAAGGGAATGGAATCGGCGCGCAGATTGCCGCGCTGCCCGACGCCGCTCTACCGGTCGTTGTCCCGCCTCCGCCGGCGGGCGAGCGCGTCGAGGTCAATCTCGATTCGACACCGGTCATTCGTCTCGCCGTCGATCTCACCAGCGCGCATGTCGAAGTTGCCGACGGCAAGATCGTCGTCACGCTCGCCAATGGCGGCGTGATCGTCCTTCGAGGCGATGTCGTTCAGGAATTTCTCGCGGGTGGCGATGCCGCGATCGACCAATTTCTGACGGCAGCGGCCGGCAATGCGAATGCGACGGAGATTGGACCGGTCGACGATACGTCGGGCTATGGTTTCCATGCGGGCGGGCCCGTTCCGACGTTCGCATCACTGTTCAACGCAGCTGGGGTTCTCAGCGGGACGGACCTGGGCTATGGAGCCGTGGGACTAGGCCGGACGTCTCGGGATCCGGCAGTCGCGGTGGCCGAGCCGATTCCGCCGCGCAACAGCCCGCCGGTTGCCGATGCGGATACCGCGCTGAAGGTGGCCGAGGATTCCGGCAACAGCGCGCTCAATATCAGTGCGCCGACCGACGTCGACGGCGATCCTCTCACTATCACCGTGACGGGCGTGCCGGACCCTGCCATCGGCACCGTCTATCTCTCTGACGGCACGACGGCAGTAACAAACGGCATGACGCTGACCTCGGCCGAACTGACGGGCCTGGTGTTCCGTCCGGTGGCCGACGCCAACGGCGCGGCCGGCGGCTTCAGCTACACGGTCAATGATGGCAACGGTGGCAGCGACAGCCAGACTGTGACCCTCGATGTCACACCGGTCAACGACCTCCCGGTGGCCGACGCCGACAAGACCGTCACGGTCGCCGAGGATTTCGGCAACAGCGGGCTCGGCATCGCCGCCCCCACCGACGTCGACGGCGATCCCCTCACCATCACCGTGACGGGCGTGCCAGACCCTACCATCGGCACCATCTACCTCTCTGACGGCACGACGGCGGTAGCGAACGGCATGACGCTGAGCTCGGCAGAGCTGACGGGCCTCGTGTTCCGCCCGGCGGCCGACGCCAACGGCGCCGCCGGCAGCTTCAGCTACAGCGTGAACGACGGCAACGGCGGCACCGACAGCCAGACCGTGACCCTCAACGTCACGCCGGTCAACGACCCCCCGGTGGCCGATGATGATGCGTACACAACAAACGAAGATGCCGCGCTCTCTATTCCCGCCGGCACGGGGCTGCTGATCGGGGATACCGATATCGATGGCGACGGCTTGACCGTCAGCGGGTTTACCCAGCCGGTTAACGGAGCGGTCGCCGTCGCGCCCGACGGCAGCTTCCTCTACAGGCCGAACGGCAATTTCAACGGCTCCGACAGCTTCACCTACACGGTTTCCGACGGCCATGGCGGTAGCGCCACCGGCACGGTGACGATCACCGTCAACCCGATGAACGATCCGCCGGTTGCGAAGGACGACGGCTACAATGCAACGGAAGACGTCACGCTGGTCGTGCCGACCTTCCTCGGCGTGGGCGCCAACGATAGCGATCTCGACGGCGATACCCTGACATTTACCGTGAATACGCCGCCGGCCAATGGCGCGGTCACGCTGAATCCCGACGGTAGCTTCTCCTACACGCCGACCCCTGGTTATTTGGGCACGGATAGCTTCACCTACACTGCATCCGACGGCAACGGCGGCACGGACACCGCAACCGTGACCATCAACGTTACCGGGACGAACGATGCTCCGGTGGCGACCGACGACGGCTTCGTGGTCGCCGAGGACGGCGTGCTGACGATCGCGGCGCCCGGCCTGCTCGGCAATGATTCGGATCCGAATGGCGATGGCATCAGCGTCGACAACATCATCACGCCGCCGGCGAACGGCGTCCTGACATGGAATCCCGACGGCAGCTTCAGCTATACGCCGAACCCGAACTTCAACGGGACTGACAGTTTCACTTATGAGATCTCCGACGGCCGCGGCGGCATAGACACCGCGACGGTGACGATCGGCGTCACCCCGGTCAACGATCCGCCGGCGGCCATTGCCGACAGCGTCGCGACCGCCGAGGACACCACGGTCAGCGGCAACGTGCTCGGCAACGATACCGACGCCGACGGCGATCCCCTGAGCGCCATCCTGGTGTCGGGTCCGGCCCACGGCAGCTTGACGCTGAATGCCGACGGCAGCTTCACCTACACGCCGAGCGCCAACTACAGCGGCCCCGACAGCTTCACCTACAAGGCCAACGACGTCCAAGCCGACAGCAACGTCGCCACCGTCTCGATCAATGTCGCCCCGGTCAACGACGCGCCGGCGGCCGATGCCGACAAGAC
>JBGPEQ010000400.1:0-4519 GCA_041482855.1 Dongiaceae bacterium
CGCGGCGACTCGTGCGCTTCGCGGTCGAGGATGTGGGCCTCGCCGATCCGCAGGCGTTGGTGCAAGCGCTGGCGGCCTGGGACACTTATGAGAGGCTCGGTTCGCCCGAAGGCGAACTGGCGCTGGCGCAATGCGTGATCTTCCTCGGCACGGCCCCGAAATCGAATGCGGCCTATACGGCCCTGAGCGCGGCCAACGCCGCCGCGCGCGAGACAGGGTCGCTGATGCCGCCGAAGCACATTCTCAACGCGCCAACGCGGCTCATGAAGGACCTCGGTTACGGCAAGGGCTACGAATACGATCACGACACGGCCGAGGGTTTCTCCGGCCAGAACTACTTTCCGGACGGGATGGCGCGCCGCTCCCTCTACCAGCCGGTCGATCGCGGCTTCGAGCGTGAAATCCGCAAGCGGCTCGACTACTGGGAGAAGCTCAGGCGACAGCGGCAGGGCGAAGCGGACTGAGCGATCAGCGGCGCGTCCGCGATCGAGCGGCGCGCAGCAGGTTCTTGGTGAGGATCAAGGCAAGGCCGGCGAACAGAGCGACTGCCAGCCAGCCGCTATCGATCGGCAGCACCGGAAAGGCCAGGGTCGCAATGGCAACCCAGGCGAGCACGGCAATGGCGAGGCTGCCGTCATCGACGAACAACGCGACCAGTTCGCGTGCCGCGGCCAGCATCCGCTTCATGTCAGGCGCTCCAGGTCGATGCTGCGGACGCGGCAGAGCGCCACCATGGTCAGCGCTACGGCTAAGAAGCCGGCGATGAGGGCGAGAATCGACCAGTCGGCGCCCGGCCAATCCAGGCCGGCGCCTTCGCCAACCCAGAAGGCGCCAAACGCGGACAGCAGGACCCCTACGAGAAACTTCAGCGTGTTCTCGGGGATACGCGCCAGCGGCCGATGCAGCGCGATCCCGAGTGCGATCACCACCAGCAGCGCCGCCCCTGCGCCAAGGCCGGCGGGCACCAGCAGGCCGCTGACGGCGCCGATGGCGATGACGATGAAGACCACCTCGATGCCCTCGAGCATGACGATCTTGAACGAGGCGGAGACGGCGACGGTATCCCAACCGGCGAGGAAGCGGCGGGGACTGTGACTCAGCAGATCAGCTTCGGCAGCATAGGCCGCCGTTTCATCATGAAGCGGGATGATGCCGGCGGCGCGCAGGATCGCCTTGCGCAGCCAGCGCAGACCGAACAGGAGGAGCAACGTGCCGACGACGAGTTGTACTGTCGCCAGAGGAATTCGGGCGAGCGCCGGTCCGAGGGCGATGACGAGTATGGCCAAGGTCGCCAGCGCCAGGCCGGCGCCGGCCAGCGCCGGTCGCCAGCCGCGGATGGCGCCGACGGCCAGAACCACGGTGAGAGCTTCGACGAACTCTACGAGGGAGGCCAGGAACGCCGCCAGCACCGACGGTCCCGCATGTGCCCAATCGATCATCACTTCCGATCCCGTCTTCAGGCTTTGCCGTTCTTGCCGTACTGCAGTACCTGCACCTTTTCCAGCGTTACCAGGCCGCTGCCCATCATGCCGTCGAGGACGGGCAGGAACTCGTTGACCTTCTCCTCGCTCTCGACGATCTCGATAACGACCGGCAGATCCTCCGACAGCCGCAAGATCTTCGTCGTGTGCAGCCGGCTCGAGTGGCCGTAGCTCATCGGGCCGCGCAGGACGGTAGCGCCCGCCAGGTGCATCTCGCGTGCCTTCAGCACGATGGCTTCGTAGAGCGGTCGATTTTCGTGGCGATCGTTTTCGCCGAGGAAGATGCGTAGCAATACGGCCTGGTGCGGCAACTGCATGTTCAGATTCCCTTGAGCTGATTCACCGTCGCGGCGGCAATGTGTCCCAGCCACACCGCGAACAGGCACAGGACGACCGACAGCGCAATGTTGCCGCCAGCGGCGAGCCAGTCACCGGCGCGCACGAGAGCGAGCGTCTGCAGGCTGAAGGAAGAAAAGGTGGTGTAGCCGCCGCACACGCCGATCATCACGAACTGTCGCGTCGTCGTGCCGACGAGCAGGCGGCCGTCCGGCCCAGTCAGGGTAGCGAAGAAGCCGATGACGAACGATCCCACGACGTTCACGACGATCGTGCCCCAGGGAAATGTTTCGCCGAACTGGCGGGCGACGACGCCCGAGCACCAGAAACGGGCGATCCCCCCGATGGCGCTGCCGATCGCGATCCACAGATAACTTTGCAAGCGATATTCCTCATGCTGTTGCGAACGTCCGGAATCGTCATTTCACAACCAGTACCGCACAGGGGGCCAGTTCGACCAGCCGGTCGGTCGTGCCGCCGATGATGCGATTGTAGAGCGCGGAGTGGCCCATGTAACCGACGACCAGTAGGTCGAAGCCGTCGCGTTCGATGAAGTCGACGATGCTCGGCACGGCGTGGCCGGCGACGACGTGGACCCGCAGCTTGATGTCCTGGGTCTTGGCCTGGGCCTGCGCGCAATGGATCACCTTCTCGAACCGGTGTCCGGCGGCCTGCCGCTCCTCGACGACTTCCTCGATGCTGTCGGGCAAGCGCGGCAGCTCCTCGACGGAAATCATGTGCAACTCGGCCTGCATCGCCTTGGCCAAGGCGATCGCAGCGGTCAGGGCCTTGCCGGCGCCGGCAGAGCCGTCATTGGCGATGAGGATTCTCTTGTACATGGCGAGATCGACTCCTGTTGTTCACTGCGCCGGGCTCTTGCTCGGGGCGGCCGCAATAGGCTCGTCCATTTTCGGCTCGCGCTTGGGCAGGAGGTGCCTGGGCAGATAGACTGCATTGGCGATCAGGGTCGGAATGACGGCGCTGGCAATGACGACGGCCACCAGCGTTGAATATTGGGCCTGGTCGATGATTTTGTGCGACAGGCCGAACAGCGCGGAGATCGTGCCGAACGTCAAACCCGTGGACATCAACAGCGTGGTGTACATCGCCTCGCGGTGCGGCGCGCGGAAGACCTTGGTGGCGGGATAGACGCCGACGAACTTGCTGGCGATCTTGACGACGAGCAGGAGGATGAAAGCGCCGGGTGCGGCGATGAGCGCGGGTATGGAGACGAACGATCCGGCGCGGATGAAGTAGAACGGCGTCAGCAATCCGAAAGTGAGCGTGCGCAGGCGACGGACGAGTGCGTGGTCCTTGCCGACCGTGCCGGCGAGAACCATGCCGATGAGATAGGCCGGCAGGACTGCTTCGCTGTCGGCCCAGGCCGCCAGCGCGCCCATGCCGAACAGCGCGAGCAGGAGATACTTGGCTTCGAGCTCCGACGGGCGGTTGCCGTAGATCTTGAAGAAACGCGGCGTAAGCCATGGCAACACGACGAAGACGAGGACGCCGACAGCGACGAAGATAAGGGTCTTGTAGGTGAAGGGCGCGAAAATCATGCCGAGCGCCACGACCGTTCCGAGATCGGTGATGAAGCAGGCGGCCAGCACCGTCTTGCCGTAGTTGGTGGTGTTGAAGCCGAACTCCAGCATGACGGCATAGACGACCGCGACGGAGGTGGTCGAGAGCGCGACGCCGGCGAGCCAACTCTGCATCGGCGGCCAACCGAGGACATAGTAGGCGGCGGCCGTGCAGCCCAGGAAGGGCAGGAAGAAGCTGGTCAGGCCGACGGCGCCGGCCTCCTTCCATTTCAGTCTGAACACCTGCGGATCGAGCTCGGCGCCGGCGAGAAAGGTCAATACGATGGCGCCGGTGCCTGACAGGAAGCGCACCCAGGATTCGTCGGCGCCGAGGACGCCGGCGCCCACGAAGGCGCCGATGATCAGCTGCGCGATCGTGCCGACGACGATCTCGGACAGTGCGGTCGAGACCCGCAGCCAGATCGACGCGACGGTGGCGATCAGCGCCAGTCCGAGCCAGAGGGCAGCAAGCGCCCACACTTGAGTCATACGCCCTCCTTCGCCGCGCCGTCGCCCTTGGGGCGTCCGGCGTCAACTCTTTCACGGTATCGGGCGGGCATAAGAAAACCCGCCTCGCGGCGGGTTGCTGCAAACAGCTCCTACCGCATCGGCTCACGCGGCAGGAGTCATCAGCCCTTGCGGGCGGTTTTGGGGGACCCCATCCCCTTCGGATAACAATCCCAAGGTAGATACTCTCCCGGCGACGGTCAACTCCGGCGTTGCTATAAGGCACCGCATGAGCCGCGTGCAGACCATCGCCGTGACCGCCGACGAAACCGATCTTCGCCTCGATCGCTGGTTCAAGCGTCGTTTCCCCGAGCTGGGCCATGGCCGGCTGGAAAAACTGCTGCGCACCGGTCAGATCCGCGTCGAGGGCCGGCGCGCGCGGTCGAACACGCGGCTCGAGCCTGGACAGCGGGTGCGGGTTCCGCCGCTGGGCGAGACCGGAGCGGCTCCGCCGGGCAAGCGCCCGCCTGCCGCGATTCCCGAGCACGAGGCCCGGTCCCTGCGGGCGGCAATTCTCTACCGCGATGACGATGTCCTGGCGATCAACAAGCCCGCAGGCCTGGCGGTGCAGGGCGGCACCGGCCTGGATCGTCATCTTGACGCCATGCTCGACGC
>JBGPEQ010000401.1:0-4513 GCA_041482855.1 Dongiaceae bacterium
ATCGTCGTGGGATTGTCGTCGCGCAGCGGGATCATTCAGTCGCCGCCCCGGAATTCACCGCCCACCCGACGGAGACACTAACTGCCGGAGCGTCTGCGAATAGCGCGGTAGACCAGCAGTATGATGACGGCTCCCACGACCGCGCCAATGAATCCGGCGTTTTGGCCCGGTTCGTAGAAGTGGAGGAACTGGCCCAGATATGTCGCGACGACGGCGCCGCCAATACCGATCAGCGGTGTCACGATGAATCCGCCGGGATCGCGCCCCGGCACGAGGAACTTAGCGATCAGCCCGACGATCGCGCCGATGAGGATGACCCAGATGATGTGCACGGTTCCGCTCTCTTTCTCCGATGTTTGCGTGCTAGTCCGCTTTCGGTTGGGCGCTCGGTTCCACCGGCAGATAGGCGCCGATCAGGCGATCGTTCGCGTCGGGGCTGCGCTGCGTGAAGCAGTCGGGATCGGCCAAGGTGGAATAGCACCAGGCGGGCGTCGCACCCGCGGCCTCGGCGGGCCCGTGCACCAGCAGCAGCGAAGTCTGGGGCGGCGCCGGGGCGCAAGCGCCCAACAGCATGGCCGTCATCGCCCACCCGAATAGTTTTCTCGTCATGGCATGTCCTCGCGCTTGACGATGATAACCTCTGCTTCCGGCGAACCCAAGACCTGGTGTTGCGCCGCCGCCTTGCCCCGTGCGCGCGCCAGCCTGGCCTCGCGCTCGATGATGTAGAGCGCGCTGGCGACGATGACGACGGCGCCGATCAGCAGCGTCATCGTCGGGGCGTCGCTGAAAATCACGTATCCGAAGAAGCCGGCCCACAGCAGCGAGGTGTATTGAATCGGCGCCAGCAGCGAGACTTCCCCGAGGCGAAAGGCCTCGGTGATCAGCAGCTGGGCGACCGCCCCGATGCCGGCACTGAGCGCGAACGCCCAGATGCCCCATCCGGTCGGCGTCCGCCATTCCGGCAGCATGAGGATGAACATGGCGCTCGCCACGATGCCGGAGTTCCAGAACATCAGGCACGGCACGTTTTCGGTCGCGGTCAGCACGCGCGTCAGGATGATGAGCAGCGAAAAGGCGAGTGCCGAGCCCAGCGCATACAGGGACGGCAGGCCATATCCCGCCCCGCTCGGCTGCAGGACGATGAGGACGCCGATGAACCCGAGCAGGACCGCCGTCCATCGGCGCGGCCCGACTCGTTCCTTCAGCAGCGGCACCGACAGCATCGTCATGAACAGCGGCGCGGCGAAGCCGATCGTGATGGCGTCCGCGAGCGGCATCAGCCAGACCGCCGCCGTGAAACACAGCATGTCGCAGATCGTGAGGCTGGCGCGCGCCACCTGCAGAAGCGGGCGCTTGGCCCGCAACTGGGCGAGCCCGCCGGAGCGGTAGGCCAGCAGGACGGCCAATGGGACCGCCAGGATCCGGCTGAAGAAGATGATTTGGGCGAGGCCATAGTCGCGCGACAGCCACTTGATGGCGGCGTCCTGCACCGAGAAAGAGAGTATCGCCGCCGCCATGAGCAGCGCCGCCGGCACCGGCAGATGATGGCGGCCGGCGCGCGGCCTCGCGGACAGCGTCGGTTCAGACCTCTTGGCGTTCGGGTTCATGGCTGGCGGCAGATCTTGGGACAGTTTGCAGGGCGGGCTCGCCCCACGGTCTAGCCAAAAGCGGGCTTTGCCGCCAGCGGTGACGGAAAAGTCGTTTCGTTTACTTTACCTTAAGGATTGAGGCTATAAGCGTCGCATCGCGAGGCAATCGGGAGCGCCCTATGGCTACGACGTCCGTGCAATCCGACTGGTCCCAGGGCTATGTCCACGATCTCGCCTATACCGACAACTTCTTCGCCGAGCTGGCGCCCGCCCATCTGAACTACGTCGCAATCTTGAATGGCTTTCGGCCGCGGCCGCTCGATCGTCCCTTTACCTATTGCGAGCTTGGCTGCGGCAACGGTCAGAGTTCGACCGTGCTGGCGGCCGCCAACCCGACCGGACAGTTTTTCGCCTGCGACATCAACCCGACCCATGTGCAGACCGCGCGGCGCTGGGTCGAATCCGGCAAGGTCGACAACCTCACCTTCCTGGAGGCCAGCTTTCAGCAGATGGTCACCGCCGATCTGCCGGATTTCGATTTCATCGTCTTCCACGGCGTCTACAGTTGGATCAGCGCCGAGGCGCGGCGCGCCATGGTCGAGTTCATGCAGAGGAAGTTGAAGCCGGGCGGCCTCGTCTACAACAGCTACAATTGCCTGCCCGGCTGGTCCAACGTGGCGCCGCTGCAACGGTTGATGACCGAGTTGAGCCCATCGGATGCCCCGGACACGGCGGCACGGGTCGGCCCAGCCCTCGACGCCATCAAGGAACTGCGCGACCTGAAGATCGCCTATTTCGCCGCCAACCCGGGGGCCTCGCAATTCGTCGACCGCATCTCCGGCCAGCCCAAGAGCTATCTCGTCCATGAATATTTCAACCGCGATTGGACGCTGTTCTATTCGGCCGACGTCGCGCGCGAGCTGCAAGCCGCCAAGCTCACTTATGTCGGGTCGGCGACCCTGATCGAGAACCATCGCAGCGTGCTGATGGGGCAGCAGGCTGCCGCCCTCGTCGCCAAGCAGCCGACGCGCGAACGCCAGGAGCTGCTCAAGGATTTCGTCATCAACCAGCGCTTCCGCCGCGACGTCTTCGCCAAGTCGATTCCCAACCTGCCGGCCGCCGAGGCCAACCGCGAGCTCGATCGCGTCGCCATGGGCCTGTTCAAGCCGGCACAGGACATCGCTTTCCAGATCAAATCGCCGGCCGGCGAGTTCAAGTTCGACAACCAGCTCGTGCGCGCCGTCGTCGCCAACCTGGCCGATGGCCCGCTGACCATGGCCGAGCTGCCGGAGCGCCCTGCCCTCAAGGCGTCGCCGAAGGCCGAGGTCGTGAAGGCGGCGCATACGCTGCTGGCGGCCGGACAGGCCGTCGTGTTCGCCTCGGCGGACCGCCGGCCGGCCCTGCCGGCCGATTCCCGGCGTTTCAGCCTGCCGACCCCGCTCAATCGCGCCCTCGCCACCGGCGCCTGGGAGCATCCGCAACGCGCCACCCTCGCCTCCCCCGTTGCCGGAACCGGCTACTCGCTCAATCAGATCGACCGCGCGCTGCTCGCGGCCATCGTCGAGCATGGCATGGAGCGGGCGTTCGATACGATGGCGGCCGAAGTGCAGAAGCGCGGACTGAGCTTCACCAAGGACGGCAAAAAGCTCGAGGGCGCCGACGCCAACCGGGCGGAATTGCGCGAACGTTTCGAGCGCTTCGTCGAGCGATCGATGCCGCTGCTGCGCCGATTGGGCATCCTCGAAGCGGCATAGGTTCGATCGGGCAAGCGTCATCGCGTTGCGGACCGGCAGGCCCGGCCGCGGGAGACCCGTGAGCCATTGGACGCGCCGGCCCGAAGGAGTAAGACTCTGTCGTGGCAAATTGATCAACGAGTACGCGGTATTTGAGGACGAATGCCCCGAATTCTCGTCATCGACGACGACGATATGGTGCGCGGTACGGTCAAGGCCATTCTGGAACGGGCGGGCCATGAGGTGACGCTCGCCGTCGACGGCGAGGACGGCCTGCGACAGTTCGAGTGCCAGCGCTGTGATTTGGTGGTTTGCGACATCTTCATGCCGAACAAGGAGGGCATCGCGACGCTGCGCGAGTTGCGCAACCTCGACGCCGCCATCCCCGTGATCACCATGACGGGCGGCTCGCCCACCGCCGGCCGCACCGGGCCGACCGCCTATGCCGACTATCTCAACATGTCGACCCTGCTGGGCGCCACGCGCACGATCCACAAGCCCTTCCACGCGACCGAGCTGATCGCACTCGTCCAGGAGTGCCTGGACGAGAAGAAGCCGCCCTCGTAGCCGCCGGCCGATCCTGCAGTCGAGTAAACTGAATCAAGCCAGCGCACAGTTCGTGTCCCCTCCACGGCGTTCACACAAATCTGTGAGCGGCTTGCAGGAGGCTGGGATCGGCAACGTGCGTCCTTCGACAGGCTCAGGATGAGGGTCTTTCTTTGTGCCACCAAAATTGCCCCTCATCCTGAGCCTGTCGAAGGACGCGGGATGGTCTTGCAGTAGTTGTGACGTCCGGTGCGGGGAGTGAGTCACTCGTTTTGTTGTTACAGCGGCAGCGAATTCACCCACGACGCGCTGAAAGCCCGTGCCGCGCCGAGGCCCGGCCGCCGCGACGGCGCGATGAAGCGCTCGATCTCCGCGCTCATCTCCTGCGGCACCTCGAACATGGGGAAATGGCTGCGGGCATCGAGCTTGACGACGGAGTACCAGGGATGACTGGCGGCGGCGGCTGACGCACCAGTCCGGGAGGAACAGCAGCGCCGGCTCGCCCCTGCCCCGGTCGTCATAGCTGATGCACATCCCGTTGGAACATGCTTCGGGCATGATCGGATCCTTGACTGATGGAACAGTGGAGACGGGAGGCGCTGCGGCTAAGCCGCGCCGCGCAGGAGCTCGGACGCGGCCGCGATC
>JBGPEQ010000402.1:0-4510 GCA_041482855.1 Dongiaceae bacterium
ATGCCGGTATCAGCACTCCCTGCTTGCCAGTGAAGCCGACGACGCGGCAGACATCGTAAAAGCCTTCGATTTTTTCGTTGACGCCGCCGATCGCTTGCATAACCGCGGTGCGTCCTTCGACACGCTCAGGATGAGGAACAATTGTTGTGGCAGAATGAAAGAAACACAAACAGAGCTTTTGGAAGGTCGCACGGCGCCGATCCCAGATGCAGGCGACGAGATGGCCCCGGAGGGCTTGGCAGCGTCGCCCCCAATTCGTAGCTTGGGCGGCCACAAGCGAGGACGACCATGCAATTCATGATCTACGGCCTGGACAAGCCGGGCCATGGCGAGGTGCGCGCGGCCAACCGCAATGCCCATCTGGCCTATCTCGAAGGCTTCACCGAGAACATCCTCATCGCCGGCCCGCTGCTGGGCGAAGACGGCGCCGCCATGATCGGCAGCCTGCTGCTGATGGAGTTCGCCGACCGCAAGGCCGCCGAGGCCTTCTCGGCCGGCGATCCCTACCGCAAGGCCGGCCTGTTCCAGAACGTGACGATCACGCCCTGGCGCAAGACCTTCCCGAAGTAGCCGGAGCTCGAACGATGGCCTACTGGCTCGTGAAATCGGAACCCTCGACCTATTCCTGGGCGCAGATGGTGAAGGACGGCCGCACCTTCTGGAGCGGCGTGCGCAATCATCAGGCCGCGAACAACATGAAGGCGATGAAGAAGGGCGACCGCGCCTTCTTCTATCACTCCGGCGACGACAAGGCGGTCGTCGGCACGGTCGAGATCGTCAAGGAATATTATCCTGATAATACCGACGAAACCGGCAAGTTCGGCATGGTCGACGTCAAGGCGGGGACGGCCCTGAAGACGCCGGTGACGCTGGCCGCCATCAAGGCCGAGCCGAAGCTGAAGAACCTGCTGCTGATCCGCCACTCCCGGCTGTCGGTGGTGCCGATCGACGAGCCGTCCTGGCGGCTCATCTGCACGATGGGCGGCAGCAAGCCGTGAGCGGCCGTTGATCGGGCAGCGTCTCTGCCGCCTGACCGACATCCCCGACGGCGAGGCCAAGGGTTTCACCGTCGAGACCGCCGCCGGCCAGCGTGACATCCTGGTACACCGCGAGGGAAACGTGGTGCGCGGCTACGTCAATTCCTGTCCCCATGTCGGCTCACCGCTCGACTGGGCGCCTGATCGCTTCATCTCGCTCGACGGCTTCCACCTGCTGTGCGGCACCCACGGCGCGCTGTTTCGTCCCGAGGACGGCTACTGCGTCTCCGGCCCCTGCGCCGGCGATTCGCTCGAGCCGGCGCCGATAAGCCTCGTTGCCGGCGACGTGGTGTTCGGCGGCTGGAGCATTTGCGCGGGGCATACAACACGGTCGCAAGGGACGGAATTCATGGATGAGGAGTTGGGTGCTCCGCCCAAGAGCGGTTGGGCGCGACTGGCGCCGGAAATCCTGGTCGAGGACATTCAGGCGAGCCTGTCGTTCTGGCGCGATCTGCTCGGCTTCGAGATCGCCTATCAGCGGCCGGAGGATCGGTTCGCCTACCTGGAGCGTCCGGACGGCGCCCAGACCATGCTGTGCCAGCGCAGCGGCGACTGGGAGACCGGGCCGCTCGAACGACCGTTCGGTCGCGGCGTCATGTTCCAGGTCTATGTCGACGACGTCGATCTGCTGCTCGGAGCGGTTTCGTCCCAGGGCTGGCCGATCTACGCAGGTTTGCGGGAAGTCTGGCGCCGCCACGGGGATCGCGAAGGTGGGCAGCGCGAGTTCTTCCTGCTCGACCCCGACGGCTACCTGGTCATGATCGCCCAGAACATCGGCGAGCGGCCGCTCTCGTAGTCCGGTCGTCGGTCATGCGAGCACCCCCGATTTCAATCGGTGGGCCTTGACGATCACCTCATATGTTCCCATATTGTTCAAGTCGTTGGCCACTGGCCACCGGCTCGATATTTGACATCGTGAATATGATGCAGCCAAGCGACGCCCACCGGGAGGGCGCCGCGGCAGCAGCTGACGCCGAACACGGATCGGTGCTACCGGGTTCGTCGACCCGTCCGCTCGTCATCTACCGCTTGGCATGGGGTCCTTCGCTCAAACTCGTCCGGCCACAAAGGACTCAGAAGCGCAAAGGCACCGGACCTCCTCCGCGTCTTGGCGTCTTTGCGGTGAACTTCCTTCTCGGAGCCGGGGCCTTCCCCGCTTGGCATGGGGTCCATCGCCGCTTCCTGAGCCGAACCCGCTTCGTCACCGGCCGGCCGCGGCTTCGACATGATCGGACGCCGCCTTCCGCCGCAATCATCGCCAACAACCTGTTCCCGGTGGGCCGGCGGCGGGCCGGCAGCCTCGGACTGTTCGCAGCCCTGGCGGCCGTCATGTACGTCACCCGCAATGTCGATAGGTTCCGCATCGGCCAGCCCCTCGAGGGCGAGCGGCCGGCGGCATGAGACGGGCGTGGACGCTAGAAATTGATGAGGGTGCCGATGCCGACCGTGAAGGCGCCGGGGGCAGCGCGGTCCTGGACCGGCTTGTCCTCGCTGTATTCGAGCAGACCGTTGATCTTCACGCCCGGACGCAACGCATAGGACGAGGTGAAGGCGATGACGTCGCTGCTGTCGCCGGTGCCGATGTCCAGAAAGCCCTCGTCATAGTTGCCGCGCGACCAGTCGATGCCGACGGTCCAGGAATTCAGGCGGTAGGAGGCGCCGACGCCGAACGACTGCTGGTCCGCTTCGGAAAACGCCGTCTCGCCCCAGCGGGCGAAGCGGCCGCCGACGGTGAACCCATCGATGTCGATATGCGCGAAGGCGTTGTAGCCGGGGTCGGCCGCGAAAGAGTAGTCGTTGGCGCGCGGCGCAGCGTCCACCGCGACCGTGGCGTCTGAAAACAGCGCTCGCAGGTCCATCCAGAACGAGCCGTCATCGGGCGCCGACGCCTGGCCGGTATCGCCGACGACGAAGCCGCCAACGTCGCTGGCGTCGGCCGCCACGGAGTCGTCGGCCAGCGCCCGACCGGTCGAGAGGACCGTCAGGACCAACGCCGCCGTGATGATTCCATGCCGCAACGCCATCGCTCCTCGAGCCGCCGGCCAATGCCGGATTAGATGCGCGTATTGTATCCTATATGGGGACTGGTTAGCACGAGGTGAACGGGCCGGCTCGCAAAACCGTGATCCGAATCGTCTCGTGCGAATGCCCCCGCGCGCCTTGGTAAATGCCGAGTAAGCGCTTGTTAGGCCATAGGATTGTGGCAATAATCGGTCAATCAACGCCGTATTAACCATTTATCTCGCGAAGGGGGCGTCTCCCGGCATGAGCACCACCAACCTGTTTCCCGTGCCTGAGGCCACCGCCAAGTCCGCCTGGCTCGACGAAGCCGGCTATTTCAAGCTGTACCAACGCTCGATCGACGATCCCGAGGGCTTCTGGCGCGAGCAGGCCAAGCGCATCGCCTGGACAAAGCAGCCGACCAAGATCAAGGACGTCGACTTCACCGGGAAGGTCCATGTCCGCTGGTACCATGATGGCGAGCTCAACGCCGCCTACAACTGCCTCGACCGCCATCTCGCCACCCGCGCCGACCAGACGGCGATTCTGTGGGAGGGCGACAGCCCGTCCGAACACCGGCATGTCAGCTACGCCGAGCTGCATGAGCACACCTGCCGCCTCGCCAACGTGCTGAAGGCCCACGGCGTCAAGAAGGGCGACCGCGTCACCATCTACCTGCCGATGATCCCGGAGGCCGCCGTGGCCATCCTGGCCTGCGCCCGCATCGGCGCCATCCACTCGGTCGTCTTCGGCGGCTTCTCGCCCGACAGTTTGATCAACCGCATCCAGGACTGCGAATCGAACTGCGTCATCACCGCCGACGAGGGCCTGCGCGGCGGCCGCAAGGTGGCCCTGAAGGCGAACGTCGACGCCGCGCTCGCCAAGTGCCCGAGCGTGAAGACATGCGTGGTCGTGCGCCGCACCGGCGGCCAGATCAACTGGGTGGCGGGCCGCGACGTCTGGTACCACGAGGAATGCGCGAAGGTATCGAAGGACTGCCCGCCCGAGCCGATGAACGCCGAGGATCCGCTGTTCATCCTGTACACTTCGGGATCGACCGGAAAGCCGAAGGGCGTGCTGCACACCACCGGCGGCTATCTCGTCTATGTCGCGCTGACTCACCAATACGTGTTCGACTACCACGATGGGGACATCTTCTGGTGTACGGCCGATGTCGGCTGGGTCACCGGGCACAGCTACATCGTCTACGGTCCGCTCGCCAACGGCGCCACCACGCTGATGTTCGAGGGCGTGCCCAATTATCCGACCACCTCGCGCTTCTGGGAAGTGTGCGACAAGCACAAGGTCAACATCATCTACATCGCGCCGACCGCGATCCGCGCGCTCATGCAGGGCGGCAACGATCCGGTGAAGAAGACCTCGCGCAAATCCTTGCGCCTGCTCGGCACCGTCGGCGAGCCGATCAATCCGGAAGCCTGGGAGTGGTACTACCACGTGGTCGGCGAGGACCG
>JBGPEQ010000403.1:0-4500 GCA_041482855.1 Dongiaceae bacterium
ACGCTAGCGCAGAAATAGACTCTGACCCCGAAGGTCATCCGCAACGGGCTACGCTGAAGTGTTTATCCCGTAGGTTGAGTTAATGCGAGGAGGTCTCCATGGGCCTCCTCATGGTCATGCCCATCGTCGTCGTCACGCGCATGACAGCGTCAACAACAACGCCGTCATCGGCGCCGACGCCATCATCGTCATCGATGCCGACGCTGTGGCCGCCGTCGTCGCGACGCCTTGACCGTCGCCGACACGTCGCGGACGCCGACACCTACACGGTCACCATCGCCGGCGCCAATACGGTCATTCTATCATCACCTATAGGTGATATTTGTGCTCTTGAAATATCACTTATCTATGATATTAAGAGGTCAGGGATATCACCTATCCGTGAAGCTTGCAGGAGCTGATATGTCTCGAAGTGCTGCTAGAAAGGCGTTGGATCGCAAGTTGTCCATCCTCCGGCGCTACCGCCCTCAATTGACCCCACCAAGCGGTGGCTGGATTATAGCCCTTCGTCAGGCTATGGGCATGACAGCCTCTCAACTTGCGGCACGTTTGGGCGTCGGTCAGCCGCGAGTAGTCGCGATAGAACAAGCCGAGGGAAAAGGGAGTCTGAAGCTAGACACGTTGCGTCGCGTCGCGGAAGCGATGAACTGCACTCTTGTCTACGCCCTGGTCCCCAATGATGCGCTTGAGCACACGATGCGCGCGCGCGCCATTCGTGTGGCTGAGGAACGAATGCGCCGAGTCAAGCACACGATGGCGCTTGAAAACCAGTCGACATCCACAGGCTCGACCCAGATGGACGTCAAGCGCATGGCCGATGAGATACTTGAAAAGGAGCCATCTGCCATCTGGGCGGAGCGATGAGCGACCTCAACGTTGCCGACGAAGGTCAATCTCCACTCACGGCTGACAACATCGCCGGGTTAGTTCCGAAGTGGGTGACCTTACGGAGGGAACTCAACGAGGTCGAGCAAGCCAACATTGCCACCGCGACCAGGTGGTGTTTTGCATCGCGGACCAAACGAGCAATGTCTGAAGAGTTTGCGAATCGTCTCCACAGTCGCATGTTCGACAAGGTTTGGAGGTGGGCCGGCAACTACCGCACAGCCGACACAAACATCGGAGTGCACTTTTACGAAGTGCCCATCGAAGTCCGCACTCTCTTCGGCGACGTGCAGACGTGGATCGAGCACAATACCTATCCTCCCATCGAGTTTGCTGTGCGTCTGAAACACCGCCTCGTCTCCATCCATCCATACCCAAACGGGAACGGGCGACACTCAAGAATGATGGGCGATGTCGCGCTTTACATTCTCAGTGGAACGACGTTCTCGTGGGGGCAAAAAAGAAGAGACGCGGGAGAGTCAGAACAACAGGTCAGAGCGGCCTATATTGCCGCACTAGGGCGTGCAGATAACCACGACCTGACTGCCCTCATCGAATTTGCTCAGTCGTAAACATGATCCCCACCGAGACGCGCGTGAAGGCGGGGACTGGAAGCGTGGGGTTTCATCGGATCACCGGAGGAGGCTGATCAGCAGAAACACGGCGACAGCTACCACAGGACCGGACTTTCGGGGTCAGACCGGGCTTTCGGGGTCAGACACGGTTTTCCCTCCTGCTATCGGTCTGCTCGCCGGGCGAAGAGTTCCGCTTCACAGAAAGAGTGACGTGAGATTGTGGTAGCATTGTTCATGGGGAAGCATCATGACGCGTAACATCAAGGTTGCCGCCGCCCAGCTCGGTCCGATCCAGAAGGCCGACTCGCGTCAGGCCGTGGTCGTCCGGATGCTCGAATTGATGCGGCAGGCCGAGGGCTGCGATCTCATCGTCTTTCCCGAGCTGGCGCTGACCACGTTCTTTCTCCGCTGGCACTACGCGGACCGCAGCGAGGCCGACATCTGGTTCGAACGGGAGATGCTGGGCGACGCGACGCGCCCCCTGTTCGAGGCGGCACGGCGAGCGGCCATGGCCATGAGCTTCGGCTATGCCGAGCTCACCCCGGACGGCCATCATTTCAATACCTCGATCCTGGTCGACAAGGCTGGCAACATCGTCGGCAAGTACCGCAAGGTGCATTTGCCCGGCCATGACGCTTTCGATCCGGAGCGTACCCACCAGCATCTCGAAAAGCGCTACTTCGAGCCTGGCGACCTCGGCTTTCGGGCCTGGCGCATGCTCGGCGGCGTGTTCGGCATGTGCATCTGCAATGACCGGCGCTGGCCGGAGACGTTTCGGGTGCTGGGCCTCCAGGGCGTCGAGATGGTGACGCTCGGCTTCAATACGCCCTCGGTCAACGCGCAAAGAGGCGATGAGGGCATCGCCAGGCGCATGTTCCACCACAAGCTCTCGCTGCAGGCCGGGGCCTACCAGAACTCGACCTGGGTGGTGGCCGTGGCCAAATGCGGGATCGAGGACGGCCATCACTGCATGGCCGGCACCGTGATCGTCAATCCGGACGGCGAGATCGTCACGGAGACGACGAGCGAGGGCGACGAACTGCTCGTGCATGATTGCGATCTCGAGGCGACGCGGTTCGGCAAGGAAAGCATGTTCGATTTCGCGCGCCACCGGCGCATCGAGCATTATGGCGTGATCACCACGCAAGTGGGCGTCGTGCCGCCGGAAGCGTGAAGGGGAAGCACCGCCCTATGGATCGCTCCTGCGATTGCCTCAATGAACGCGCTGGCAGGCCAACGCCAAATGACGGGTGACGGAGCGGCTGGCGACAGCCGCGTGCATTTTTCGAGAGGAGACGGGACCGATGGCCGACATAGACGCCCAAACCAGGCGGATGCTTGTCCAGAACTCGGAGCTCACCCGCCAGCGGATCGAAAACAGCGGCAGATCGCGCATCGACGCCATCATGGATATCTGTGCCAAGCCCGATATCGTCTGGGCCGTGTGGCCGAACGGGCAGGTCGTGGTCAAGGGTCACATACTGTTTGAAACGGCGGCCCCGAGAACCAGTTGGATTGCCATCGCGTGCGCCGACAAGGCAGAAGCCGACGACCTCGAGCGAAAACTGGTCTAGCCCGCCGGGGGGAGCGGCAGCACTTTATTAGAGGGGGTCAGAGCGGACTTGATCGATCGTGGCTTGAGCCGATAGTGCAATCGGTCGGGCGCTGCGTCCCGAATCCATGTAAAATACGGGGCATGAAATCGAACGCGAACCCCCTTCCTCCATCGCCGATCGATCGAACGGCCTTCTCGGTCGTGCGGCTGGGCGATGAGACGGATCGGCGAGCCTACTGGCATTCCCGGACGCCGCAGGAGCGACTGCTCCATGTCGAATTGTTGCGGCGGCTGAACTTTGGATCGAAGGCTACCGGCAGGCTTGAACGGGTTCTGGAGGTTGTTCGCCGCTCGCGAGAGCAGATCTGCCTCGCGGCGTGAGGTTGGAACGCGGGCGCGCGCAGCGCGCCCCTACAAGAAGAATGCCTTCGCGGCGCCTGTCGCGCTCTCGCAAATTCCACGCAACTGTGATCGCCATCACCGCCTGACCGTGCGCGCCGTCACTGCGCGGGGCAGCGACCGGCGCCATATCCGCGTCATGGTTAATCCAAGGGAGGCGATGATGCTGCTCCGCTCGCTGATGCACATGACGACCGAGGCCGTCGTCGTCGCCGTCGCGCTCTCGCTGGCGATCCCGTTCTTTCTCGCGTTGGCGACGCCGTTCGTCGGCCGGTGACAAGGACGGGCCGCGCCTCGGACCCTCCAGGGGAATGTGTGACGGCCGTCACGGAATTCGGCCGACCGCAGGGTTAGCGTGCCCATGGTGCGGGTAGAGTAGCCACGAAATTCGTGGGGTGGATCGAATGGCCTCCTGTCGGGACGATAGGGGGCCGTTCCGGTTTCAGTGCACCGGCTCGCCGCGCGCCGGCGCCTTGGCCTGCAGCCATGCGATCGCGTCGCGAATCCGGCGCCACATCTCCGCGGCCTGCCAGTCGCCGTCCTCCAGCAGATGCTCCGCCAGGACGGCCGATTCGAGGATGGCGTCGGCGCCGTAGCGCTCTTTCATAAGAAAGGCCATCTGCCAGACATCGGGCTCAGGCGAATGATGCGCCACTGCTTTTCGCTCCGCGAGCGTGTTGAGGATGCGACGCCCGAAACCGGCCGGGGCATCGGATCCGCACTCATTTCCGCTGTCCCGGCCGGCCCTTCCCAGAGGACGGGAATCTTCGTCGGGCGCGTGGATACAGCATCGCCGGGCTCAAGGTGTGTCGGCGCTGTCAGAAATTGTGACGACTTGTAAACGGCGGCCGGGGCTGCCGGCGATCAGCGGCCGGCGCATGGCTCGCGTGGGGATGGTTGGTCATTCCGGCTTTGGACCGGCACCGTGCGTCCTTCGACAGGCTCAGGATGAGGGTTTTTCCTTGTGCCGCCAAGATTGCCCCTCATCCTGAGCCTGTCGAAGGACGCGGGGTGGCCTTGCAGGACAATTCAACCTTGTGTGTCCGACCGGCAGCGCGCATGTTCTCGCGGCCGGAATCGCCGGAT
>JBGPEQ010000404.1:0-4498 GCA_041482855.1 Dongiaceae bacterium
ATCACGGTTCGCCGCGTTCACCCCACATGTTCCGCGAAAAACGCTGACGTGCGCTCCCAGGCCAGCGCGGCGCTGGCGGCGTCGTAGTCCTTGCGCTCCTCGCAGTTGAAGCCGTGGCCGGCGGGGTAGGTGTGGACCGGCAGCTTCGGCACGGCGGCGCGGATGCGGGCGACCGCCGCGGGCGTGATATGCTGGTCGCGCTCGCCGAAATGGAGCTGGAGCGGCGCCTTCGGCGTCTCGTTCAGCAGGTTGGCGATATCGCCCCCGTAGTAGCCGACGGCGGCCGCGACGGGAAGCCGGCAGGCGGCGAGCCAGACGACGTTGCCGCCCCAGCAATAGCCGACGATGCCGACCTTGCCGAACTGCTGCAGGTGTGTGACGGCGGCGGCGGTGTCGCGCATGGCCTGGTCGTAGCTGACGCCCTGGCGCACGGTGCGGCCCTTGGCGATTCCGGCCTCGTCATAGCCGACATCGACATTGCGCTCGACCCGGTCGAAGAGCGCCGGCGCCAGGGCGGCGTAGCCGTCGGCGGCGAAGCGATCGGTGACCGCGCGCATATGCCGGTTGACGCCGAAGATCTCCTGGATGACGACGAGGCCGCCGCGCGGCTTGCCCGAGGGCATCGCGAGATAGCCGTCGAACTGATGCCTGTCGGAGGCGGTCAGCTTGATCCAGTTGCCCATGGCGGTGATCCCTGTTGCGGTTGCCCATCTGGATGAGGCAGATCGGGGGCAACCATAGCCACAAAAGCCACAGCCTCCAACCGGCGCAGCCCGATGCGGCCGAACTCCAGAAAGAAGATTCACCACAGAGGCGCGGAGGACACAGAGAAGAATGAAACCGCCGACCTTCCTTCGCCCGCCGAAGCGGGCTTCGCGAAGGCAGGTGAACGCCGATGAACGCCGATAGGGGTCGCGGACCTTCGGCGCATTCGGGCGCCCACCGTAGGACTTTGGCTTCCTCCTCCTCTGTGTCCTCTGTGTCTCTGTGGTCAATCCCTCTTGCGTTCGGCCAAGCGCGGAGGGCGCCGGCTTCCGAGCGCCGGCGGCGTCGATGTTCCGGCCACCCTGGACGCGCCGGGGAATTCGTGGCGGAATGGCGCCCGCTCGAGGGGCTGGGGAACAAGGAACTATGAAATCGCATACGCAAGTGGTGGTGATCGGCGGCGGGGTGGTCGGCTGCAGCGTGCTCTATCACCTGACCAAGGCCGGCTGGCGCGACGTCGTGCTGGTGGAGCGCGACCAACTCACCTCGGGTTCGACCTGGCACGCCGCCGGCGGCTTCCACACGCTCAACGGCGACCCCAATGTCGCGAAGCTGCAGGGCTACACCATCGGGCTCTATGACGAGCTGGAGAAGATCTCCGGCCAGTCCTGCGGCCTGCATCGCTCGGGCGGCCTGCTGCTCGCGGATACGCCGGCGCGCATGGAGTGGCTGAAGATGGCCCATGCGCGCGCCCGCTACCTAGGCCTGGAGACGGCGCTGATGGACGCGCGGGAGGCGAAGAAGCTGCTGCCGCTGCTGGAGGAGAAGTATTTCGTCGGCGCCATGCTCGATGCGGCCGACGGCAATCTCGATCCCTCCGGCACGACGCACGCGTATGCCAAGTCGGCGCGCATCGCCGGCGCCGAGATCTATCTGCAGACGCGGGTGGAGGAGCTGAAGCCGCGCAGCGACGGCACCTGGGACGTCATCACCGCCAAGGGCAACATCCACGCCGAGCATGTCGTGAACTGCGGCGGACTATGGGCGCGCGAGGTCGGCCGCATGGTCGGCCTCGAGCTGCCGGTGCTGGCCATGGAGCATATGTACCTGGTGACCGAGGAGATGCCGGAGGTGGTCGCCTTCAACAAGGAGAGGGGCCACGAACTGCCGCACGCCATCGATTTCAAGGCCGAGATCTATATGCGGCAGGAGCGCAGCGGCATGGTGCTGGGCACCTATGAGAAGGCCTGCGTGCCCTGGCAGCCGAAAACGACGCCGTGGGATTTCGGCACGGAGTTGCTGACGCCCGATCTCGATCGCATCGCGCCGTCGCTGGAGATCGGCTTCAAGCATTTCCCGGCCATGGCCAAGGCCGGCATCAAGCGCGTCATCAACGGCCCCTTCACCTTCTCGCCCGACGGCAATCCGCTGGTCGGGCCGGTGCAGGGCCTGCGCAACTTCTGGTGCGCCTGCGCGGTCATGGCCGGCTTCAGCCAGGGCGGCGGCGTCGGGCTGGCGCTGTCGCAATGGATGGTGAACGGCGATCCCGGCTTCGACGTCTGGGCCATGGACATCGCGCGCTTCGGCGAGTGGGCGACGCGCAGCTACACCAACGAGAAGGTGCGCGAGAACTATTCGCGCCGCTTCTCCATCCGCTTCCCCAACGAGGAGCTGCCGGCGGCGCGGCCTCAAGCGACGACCTCGCTCTATGACCTGATGATCGCGCAGGGCGCCGTCATGGGCGACAGCTGGGGGTTGGAGACGCCGCTGTGGTTCGCGCCCAAGGGCGTGGAGCCGAAGGATATCGTCTCGTTCCACCGCTCGAACGACTTTCCGCATGTGAAGGTAGAGTGCCTGGGCGTGCGGAACGGCGTCGGCGTGACGGAGATCGCGAACTTCGCGAAGTACGAGTTCACCGGGCCGGGATCCGAAGCCTATCTCTCGCGTCTCATGACCAACAAGATGCCGCGCAAGGGCCGTCTCATCCTGACGCCCATGCTGAACCCGGCGGGCAAGCTGATCGGCGATTTCACGATCGCCAAGGTCTCCGACGAACGCTTCCTGATGTGGGGCTCGTCGCAGGCGCAGAAATATCACATGCGCTGGTTCGAGAAGCAGCTGCCGGCCGACGGCTCGGTGCGCGTGCGGCGCTACGACATGGGCCTGGTCGGGCTCTCCATCGCCGGGCCGAAATCGCGCGACGTGTTGCAGAAGCTGACGGACGCGGACGTCTCCGCGACGGCCTTCAGGTTCCTCGACCATCGCAGCATGGACATTGCCAATGTTCCCGCGATGATCAACCGCGTCACCTATACCGGCGATCTCGGCTACGAGATCTGGGTGGCCCCGGAGTATCTGCGCCGGCTCTATCAGGAGATCATGGCGGCCGGGAAGGACCTGGGCATCGTCAATTTCGGCATGCGGGCGCTGCTCAGCCTGCGGCTCGAGAAGAACTTCCCGACCTGGTATCGCGAGCTGCGGCCGATCTATGGGCCGTTCGAGGCCGCGCTCGACCGCTTCGTCGATCTCGGCAAGAACGACTTCATCGGCCGCGACGCCGCCATGAAAGAGAAGCAGGAGGGCGGCAAGCTCCGCCGCGTCAGCATGGTCGTCGACGCCGGCGACGCCGACGTGCTCGGCGACGAGCCGATCTGGCATGGCGGCAAGGTCGTGGGCTGGGTGACTTCCGGCGGCTATGCGCACTACGTCGATAAATCGCTGGCCCAGGGCTATGTGCCGCGGGAGCTGGGCGGCGATGTCGGCAATGGGGCGTTCGAGATCGAGATCATCGGCGACCGGCGGCGGGCCACCATCATCACGGAGCCGCCGTTCGATCCGCAGGCGCAGCGGATGCGGATGTAGGTTGGTTGCATGCGATCCTAGACGGCCACCAAGGTTCCTCTTGATAACCTTGCGTTATACGGGTATTCCGTACTATCATGCGGTCGGATCGGATTGAATGGGATGATGAGAAGGCGGCGGATAACTATTCCCGGCACGGCGTCAGCTTCGAGGTCGCGGCCAAGGTCTTTGAAGATCCCTTTGCCATCGAACGGCTGGACGACCGCGAAGACTATGGCGAGGAGCGCTTCATCGTGATCGGGATGGTCGAAGGCGCGGTTCTTTTCGTGGCCCATACGACACGCGCGGATCGCATCCGAATCATCTCGGCGCGGCAGGCGACAAGACATGAGCAAGACGACTACTTCCGGCAAACGATCTAAATCCTTGCGGGCGATGACGCCGCGGCAGGTTCTCGCGGCAGCGCGCGCGGATCCAGATGCGCGGCCGCTGAGCCCGGCCGACCTCAAGCGCATGAAGCGCACGCCGCAGGTGAAGATCATCCGCCGGGCGCTCGGGTTGTCGCAGGAGGAGTTCGCCACGCGCTATCGAATCCCTGTCGGAACGGTGCGGGATTGGGAGCAGGGCCGCGTCGTGCCCGATGCCGCCGCTCGTGCCTATCTGCACGTCATCGCCCGCGAACCCGATACGGTGCGCGAGGCATTGATCGCGACCCAGGATTCGGCGGCTTGAGGCTTGCGGATGTAGGCTGAGCCGGTCGCTGCCGATGAAATACTCCGCCTTCGCGCTCGCGCGTCACGCGCTCTCCGGCCATGAGCATTGGCCGCGGGCTTGGCGCGCGCCAGCGCCGAGCAAGAGCTACGACGTGGTGATCGTGGGCGGCGGCGGGCATGGGCTGGCGACGGCCTATTATCTCGCCGCCAACCACGGCATCCGCAATGTCGCGGTGATCGAGAAGGGCTATATCGGTTCCGGCAATGTCGGGCGCAAC
>JBGPEQ010000405.1:0-4486 GCA_041482855.1 Dongiaceae bacterium
TCGCATACTATGGCCTTTGTGGGGGCGCGCGGCGCGCCCCCCCCTCCCCCCCCCCTTGCGTGATGGCGGTGGGTGCCGCCCTGTACGGCACGGGGGGCCCGCCCCGCCCGCCCCTACAAGGAACGATCCCATGGCGATTTCCCGCTTGGCATGGGGTCCATCGCTCAAATGTAGTGAACCGCAAAGACGCGAAGGCGCAAAGGGACCGAACTCGCCATCTTCGCGTCTTTGCGTCTTTGCGGTAAATCCTTCCCCTGCAGCCGCACGATTCCCGCTGGACATGGGGTACATTGCTCGATTCGTGTATGATCGCTGCCGTCGCGCGGGAGGAGAGGGCATGCGGCGGCTCGGATCGGCACTCGGGATCTGCTTAGGGATGGCCCTGCTGCTGGCCGCCTGCGCCCAGTCGCCCGCCACGTCCAAGACAACGAGCCATGCCGTCACCGAGCCCAGCACCGGCAAGCCGCTCGAGCCGGCCGCGCCCGACGAGTGGGCCCGGGTCGAGCGGGTGGCCCTGGCGGTGTTCCGCGGCGGCCGCCAGCTCTGCGGCGCGCACGTGGCGCCCACGCTCGGGCTGGCCTACGCCAACCGCGAGAGCTTCAACCCGGCGCTGCAGCCGGCGGCCGGCGAGCTCCTCGGCTTCGACGAGCACCTGAAGGTCACGCGCGTCGTCGAGGGCTCGCCCGCGGCCAAGGCCGGGCTGCAGATCGGCGACGTCCTCACGGCCCTCCAGGGCAAGATCGTGCCCTCCGGCCCGGGCGCGGGCGAGGCCTTCGCCGGCCTGCTGCGCGCCATGCCCGCCGCCGGCCGTCCGGTGGCCCTCGCGGTCGAGCGCGCCGGCGTTGCCCAGCAGCTCGCGGTGACGCCCGAACTGGTGTGCGACTTCGACGTCACCGTGCTGGAGAGCGACGAGGTCAACGCCTACACCAACGGCCGCACGCTCCGCGTCATGTCGGGCCTCCTCGGCATGGTGATCGACGACGACGAGCTGGCGCTCGTGCTGGCCCATGAGGTCGGCCACAACATCCTGAACCACATCGCCGTGCAGAAGCTGCAGGCGATGGGGGGCGCGGTCGCCGGCGCCATGCTGGATGCCATCGCGGCCGCCAGCGGGATCGATACCCAGGGCAAGTTCACCCGCGCCGGCGTCGAGGCGGGATCCCGCCGCCATTCGGTCGGGCGCGAGCGCCAGGCCGACTATGTCGGGCTCTACGTCATGGCCAGCGCCGGCTTCGATATCGAGGTGGCGCCCCAGCTCTGGCGCCGCATGGCCGCGCTGATGCCGCGCCAGTCGAAGAAGGCGATGCCGACCCATCCGGCCCCGCCCGAACGGATCGCGGCCATGGAGCGGACGGTCGCGGAGATCAAGGCCAAGCAGGCGAGCGGCCAGCCGCTGGTGCCCGATCAGGCCACGCTCGCGCGGCTCGGCATGGATAGCGCGCCGACTGCACCGACGGCGGCGAACTGAGATAGTGTGATCGCGCGCACAGTCCTGTGATGGTGCGGGCGCTAGGATCGGCGTTTCATTGCGGCGGGAGGGCGGCATGTCGAAGTATCTGCGGGTAGCCTGTCTGGCAGTCGCCATCGTCCTGCTCGCCCGTGGGGCGGGGGCCGCCGAGGTCGACGCCGGAACGGCCGCCTATGCCCGCGGCGACTATGCGACGGCGCTCAAGGACTGGCTGCCGCTGGCCCAGCACGGCGACGTCGCGGCCGAGCTGCGCGTCGGCCAGATGCTGCGCGACCGCCAGGGCGTGCGCTGGCGGGATTTCGAGGGCGCGGCGGCGTGGTTCCGTCGGGCGGCCGCCCAGGGCTCGGTCGACGCGCAATACGCGCTCGGCCGGCTCCACTACGAAGGCTTCCTGGTGCCGCGCAACACGCTGGAGATGCAGGCCATGCTGAGGGCGGCGGCCTGGCAGGGCCACGCCCGCGCCCAGCTCACCCTCGGCGTGATCTACGAGTACGGCCTCGACGACATCGACTCCGACTACACCGCCGCGCTCATGTGGTACGAGCTGGCCGCCCGCCGCGGCGTGCCGGAGCTCGACGGCAAGATCGCCAAGCTGCGCTCCCGCGTCACCGAGAAGATGACGCAGGCCCAGATCGCCGAGGCCCTGCGCCGCGCCCAGGCCTGGGAACCGGCGCTGGAGTAGGCGCCCTCAGTGGAAGCGCGCCAGGAACGCCGCCACCAGCCGCGTGAAGGCTTCCGCCTGCTCGATATTGGCGATGTGGGCCGCATCAGGGATCACCGCGTACTCCGAGCCGGCGATGGCGGCATGGATCACCGCCGACATGGACGGCGGAAGGCCCGGATCCTTCTCGCCCGCCAGCACCAGGACCGGCAGCTTGATCGTCGCCAGCTCGGCCGTGATGTTGAGCCCCTGGATCGCCCGCCCGCAGCCCACGAACCCGGCAACGGGCGTGCCCCGGATCATGCCGCCGATCCACTCGATCACGTCGGGATGGGCGGCGCGATAGGGTGCGGTGAACCAGCGCTCCAGCGTCGTCGCCACTTGCGTCGCCATGCCGCCGGCCTCGACCTGGGCGATGCGCTCGTCCCACACCGGACGGACCGTGACGGGAATGGCGCTGGTGGTGCAGCAGAGCACGGCGCAGCGCAGCCGGCTCGCATGGTGGATCGCCAGCTGCTGCCCGATCATGCCGCCGATGGAGAGGCCGACGAACGCCACGCGCTCGATCTTGAGGTGGTCGAGCAGCGCCACCACATCACCCGCGAGCATCGCGAAGCTGTAGGGGCCCGCCGGCGCGCTGGTGCGACCGTGACCGCGCATTTCATAGTTGAGCACGCGGTAGTCCTTGGTCAGCGCCGGCAGCTGCGGCTTCCACATCTCCATGGTGGTGGCGAGCGAGTGGCTGAGCATGACGACCGGTGCTTCCGCCGGCCCGTCCAGCTGATATTCGATCTCGATGCCGTTGACGCTCGCGCGCATGCGTTCCCTCCATTCCAGCGGTGACACCATACACGCCGGCGCGCCGCCCGCACACTGGCGCGTCGCCGCAGTCGGCTGTATATACAGCCGCCCGATGACAGGGCGGCGGGAGGTTCGATGGCGCGCGAGAGCGGTCGGCGGCGCGAGCGGCGCACGGCCGGCGGATTGAAGCAGCTGCCCTGGCGCACCTACCGCAACCCCTATAAGCCGATCGAGATCCTGAGCGTCGATCATCTGGAGGCGGTGCACAACACCTCGCTGCGCATCCTCGAGGAACACGGCATGGAGTTCCTCGACGACGAGGCGCTCGCTCTGCTCAAGGGCGCCGGCGCGGACGTCAAGAGCGGCGACCGGATCGTGCGCTTCGACCGCGGCCTGGTGCTGGAGAGCATCGCCAAGGCGCCTTCGGAGTTCCGCCTCCACGCCCGCAATCCCGAGCGCAGCCTCACCTTCGGCGGCAACCACATCAATTTCGGCACCGTCGCCAGCGCCCCCAACGTGAGCGACCTCGACCGCGGCCGCCGCCCCGGCAACTACCAGGACTACTGCGACCTGTTGCGGCTGACCCAGAGCCTCAACATCGTCCAGTTCATCAGCGGCTATCCGGTCGAGCCGGCCGACCTGCCGCCGGCGACGCGCCATCTCGATGCGCACTATTCGGCGATCACCTTGACCGACCGCCTCTGGCACCCATATTCCCTCGGCAAGCAGCGCATCAGCGACGCCATCGAAATGATCCGCATCGCCCGCGGTTTCATCTCGAAGGAACAGCTGGCGCGCGAGCCGAGTCTGTTTTCCATCGTCAATTCGAATTCGCCGCGCCGCCTCGACGGCCCGATGATCCAGGGCCTGCTGGAGATGGCGCGCCACGGCCAGCCGGTGGTGCTGACACCCTTCACCCTCTCGGGCGCCATGGCTCCGGCCACCATCGCGGGCGCGCTGGCGCAGCAGAATGCCGAGGCGCTCGCGGGCATCACGCTGATCCAGACCGCGGCACCCGGGGTGCCCTGCATGTACGGCGGCTTCACCTCGAACGTCGACATGAAGACCGGCGCGCCCGCCTTCGGCACGCCGGAATATACGCGCGCCGCTCTCGCCGGCGGCCAGCTGGCGCGCAAGTACAAGCTTCCCTACCGCTCCTCGAATGCGTGCGCCGCCAACGCCGTCGATGCGCAGGCTGCCTACGAGTCGGAGATGTCGATCTGGGGCGCGGTCATGGGCTACGCCAACATGGTGCTGCACGGCGCCGGCTGGATGGAGGGCGGGCTGGTGGCCTCGTTCGAGAAGCTGATCGTCGACGCCGAGATGCTGCAGATGATGGGCGAGTTCCTGCAGCCGATCGTGGTCGACGACGACAGCCTGGCGCTCGACGCCATCGCCGAGGTCGGACCGGGCGGCCACTTCTTCGGCGCCCAGCACACGCTGGCGCATTACGAGACCGCGTTCTACGCCCCGATGGTCTCGGACTGGCGCAACTTCGAGACCTGGCGCGAGGCCGGCGCCGTCGACGCCGCCCACAAGGCCAACGCCATCTGGAA
>JBGPEQ010000406.1:0-4473 GCA_041482855.1 Dongiaceae bacterium
GCGATCTTCTTGTGGTTCTCGCTGGTGTTGTAGAGGATCTCGACTTTCAGCAGCTTGTCCGGACCGTACCCGGCCTCCTTGTAGAGTTTCTTGGCAAGCGCTTCGCGGTCCTTCTGCGTCATGTCCTTGTAGTCGACGAATTGCTGCTCATAGCCCGGCATACCCGGTGGCACCCAGGAATAAGCCGGCACTTCGCCGGCCTGGGTGATCTTCTCGACGATGACGTCGCGGTTGATCGCCAGCGCCAGCGCCTCACGCAGCTTGCTGTCCTTGCCCAGGGGATCGCGCGTCAGATTGACGGCGTAGTAGTACGTGCCGAGATACGGCTCGTTGTGGAATTCCTTCGCAAATTCCTTCTTGATCGTCGGAACCTGGTCGGTTGGCACATCGTTTGTCGCGTCGAGTTCGCCGGCGCGGAACCGCTTGAATTCCTCCGAGATATCTTCCGTCGGGTAGTAGACGATCTTGTCGAGTTTTACGCTCGCCGCATCGTGGAAGTTCGGGTTCTTGACCATCGTCAAGGAGGCCTGCGGCGTCCACTCGGCCAGCTTATACGGGCCGTTGCTGACGATATTCTCAGGCCGCGTCCAATCCTTCCCGAACTTCTCGACCACCGCCTTGTTCACGGGGAACGAGATGTTGTGACGAGTCAGCTGCAGGAAGTGCGCTGTCGGCGCTGTCAGCGTGATCTGCACGGTAAGGTCGTCGACTGCCTTCACGCCGAGCTGCGTGATGTCCGCTTGCGTGCCGGCCGTGATTTCCTTCGCATTGACGATCGGCTCGAGAATGTAGGCGTAGGGCGACGCCGTCACGGGGTCGACTGCGCGCCGGAAGGAGTAGACGAAGTCGTCGGCTTTCAGGGGGTCGCCGTTCGACCACTTGCCGTCCTTGCGCAGGTGGAACGTGTAGACCTTGCCGTCATCGCTGATATCCCAGGATTCCGCTGCACCGGGCACGACGTTCGCCTTGGCATCATAAGTGGTCAAGCCCTCGAACAGATCGGCCGTGACATTGAACTCCGGCACGCCCTCGAGCTTGTGTGGGTCGAGCGTCTGCGGGTCCGCGCCGTTGCCGCGCCGCAGCACCGTTTCCGCATGCGCCACCGCCGCCGTGCCGACGGCGAAAAGCGTCGCCAGCGCCACGAGTTTCAGGCGCGTAAACGCCATTGTCATGTTCCATCTCCCAATCTGATGTCTGTTCGCAATGTCAGTCAGCCGCATTCGGAAAATTGAGGGCCAGCTGATGCATTGGTGCGATAGTGAAAGATATGAGACAGCGGTTCAACGACTTTGTTGAATGGAGAGATTAGGGGTTAGACGGCTGCAACGCGCTGAAAGATCGTTTCGAAAGCGAGCAGGACGGCACAATATTTCAAAAATGCAGCAACCGCGGCATCGAGTAAGGTCGGCCGTTCGGTCGAATGCTGCGGTGCACAAATCGGATTAGCAGGGCCAGAGTCCGACGCTGTCGGAAGATCAGCGGTCGTCGCGCGAGCGATGCGCCTCGCTCAGCAGCCAGTCGCGGAAAATGGCCACCTTCGACCGCTTCAGCGCCGTCGGCAGATAGACCAGGTGGTAGCGGAAGCGGCCGGCGACGCTGAGGCGGAACGGCCGCACCAGCCGGCCGGCTTTGAGATCGGCGGCGACGAGGGCGTCGCGGCCGAGGGCCACGCCCTGGCCCTCGATGGCCGCCTGGATGGCCAGCGCGGCGTCGTTGAACTGCGGTCCCCGCGTCCAATCGACGTCGGGCGCGCCGGCCGCCAACAGCCACATGCGCCAGTCCGGCTCCTCGTCGCGCGCCAGCCACTCCGTATGCAGGAGCGTGTGCCGCTTGAGGTCCGCCGGCGTCCGCAGGGCCTGTGGGCCCTTGCGCAGCCGCGGGCTGCAGACCGGGAACACCTCCGTCCCGAACAGCGACTCCGACGTCAGGCCCGCATAGCTGCCCCGGCCATAGCGGATGCCGACGTCGATGCTCTCGCGCGCGAAGTCGACCAGCTGGGTGGAGGCGTCGATGCGCACGTCGAATTCGGGATTGGCGGCGCGGAAGCGCTCGAGCCGCGGCACCAGCCATTTGGCGGCGAACGAGGGCGAGGTGGTGACGCTCAGGAGGTTGTCGGTCTGCAGCGCCCGCAGGCCGTCGACTGCCTCGGCCAGGCGGGCGAAGCCGTCGCGCACGCCGGGCAGGCAGAGCTGGCCCGCCTCGGTCAGCAGCACCGCCTTGTTTCGGCGCTGGAACAGCGGCACGCCCAGATGCTCCTCCAGCGTCTTGATCTGGTGGCTGATGGCGGCCTGCGTCACATGCAGCTCGGCCGCCGCCTTGGTGAAGCTCAGATGCCGCGCCGCCGCCTCGAAGGCGCGCAGCGCATTCAACGGGGGGAGCCGCGGAGTCATCGTTCCTCACATTAGGAATACTTATGAAAATCGTGAAAACTACTCGTTTGTCGACTCGACGAAAAGTGACGACATTATGCCGATGGATCGCTATTCGAGCGAGACTTCTCCCCATTACCCTACTTCATGCTCACGCGAGATGGAAGGTGGCAGATGAGCGATTGGCGCAACGAACGGCCCGACTTTCAGTCCTATATCGAGCAGGCCCATGAGGCGCGCGCCGAAGCCATGGCGCGGGTCGGCTATCTGGCGGTGGCGGCCGTCGGCCGGTTCGTGGGCGCGGCGGTCGGAGCGGCGCGAGCAGCGCTCGGAACGCTGGCGGCCTGGCGGGGCCGGCAGGCTTCCTTGCACCAGCTGCTGTCGCTCGACGATCGCATGCTGCGGGACATCGGCCTCACGCGCGCCGATGCCTGGGCCGCCGTCGATGGCACGCTGGGCAGTCGCGCGCAGGACTGGCCAGCGCCAGAGCCCGCCGCTTACTTCGATATTGCCCTCAGCGGCTACGCGGCTGGCGGCTGCAACGACAACGGCGAGCGGCGGCGGGCGGCCTAGCCGCCATAGCTGCCGCTCATGGCGGACGGCGGCGCAGCGACGCCGTTTCCGCCAGCAGCCAGTCGCGGAAGGCGGCCAGCGGGCGCCGCCGCTGCGTGCTGGCGAGGCTGAGCAGGTAGTAGCCGCCGTCGGCCAGGGCGACATCGCAGAGCTTCACGAGCCGGCCTCTGGCGAGGTCGTCCGCGATCAGGGCCTCGTCGGCCAGGGCGATGCCCTGGCCGGCCACCGCCGCATCGAGGGCCAATCCGGTCTCGAGGATGCGCGGCCCGCGGCTGACATTGGCGTCGGCGACGCCCGCGGCCGCGAACCAGCGCCGCCACAGGCCGCCATCGTCCTCATGGAGCAGGACGAAGGCGCGCAGCTCGTCCGGCGCGAAGGCGGCCCGCCGGCGTCCCCGCAGTTCCTTCCGGCCGACGGCAAAGATCCGTGACGATGCCACCAGGTCCTGGCGCAGGCCGGACCAGCCGCCCTGGCCGTAGCGGACTGCCAGGTCGGCCTCGTCGCGCGTGAGATCCATGAGCCGCGGCGACGCATCCAGCACGACATCGACATCGGGATGGGCGGCTTGGAACCGGCCCAGGCGGTGGATCAGCCAGCGGCCCGCAAAGGCCGGCTCGACGCTGACGCGGACCCGAACATCCCTGGGTTTGGCCAGCGCCTCCGTCGCCTCCGCGATCGACTCGAAGGCAGCGGAAACGGCCTTGAGATAGCGCACGCCGTCCTCGGTCAGCTCGACGCCGCGCTTGGCGCGGCGGAACAGCGTCACGCCGAGCCGCGCCTCCAACGACCGCACATGCCGGCTGACGGCCGCGTGGCTGACGCGCAGTTCCGTCGCCGCACCCGTGAAGCTGTTGTGGCGGGCCGCGACCTCGAAGGCGCGCAGAGCGTTCAGCGGCGGCAGGCGGCGGGCCATCGGACCTGTGACTTTCCCTTACGTGTCCCGTCAGCAAACGGCGTTTGTCGCTGTCGGTCCGCCGATCCACGTTGTTGCATACGCAAGGCCACAGTCGCCAGTCCACAGGAGAACGTCAATGTTCCACGCCCTCATCCAGTCCTATGCCGACGCCATGTATGTGGCGACGACGCTCCGGCCGCCGATGTCGCCGCCGTCTGCCTGCGCGAGCGAACGCTTTGCCGGCAGCGATGCGCGCAGAGAGGCAGGGCCGTCGGGCTGGCTTGCCGGCCGGATCGCCCGTTGGTTGCGGACCAGGCTCGGCTGCGGGTTCGGCGCAACGGCCGCACCCGCCCTGCGCCCACTGCCGAAGATTTAGGCAATTGCCGAACAGAGCGGCAGCAGGCTGTTCGTTCCGACGCCAGGCGATCGACGAGGCGGCACGAGCAGGCTACCGCCTGGCCATGGTAGCGCGCCGCGCCATCCGGGCCCTCCATGGGCTCCACGCGATGCATAGATTTTTGCAGAATCATCCTGCGTCCTTCGACAAGCTCAGGATGAGGGGAAATCCTGGTGGCATAACGAAAAGCCCTCATCCTGAGCTTGTCGAAGGACGCACGTTGCGGATCCCAATTTCCC
>JBGPEQ010000407.1:0-4470 GCA_041482855.1 Dongiaceae bacterium
CTTTGCCGCCGCCGCGATCCATCTCCTCAGGTGACGACGCGATCCGGCGGCGCGAGGGCGACCGCCGGTCGCCCCTACAACCCCCGCGAACACGCCCTCAATTGCTCGTCGCCAGCGTCGAGAACCGCACGGGGATCAGCTCCTTGGTCCGGGTGCGGCCGGCGGCGTCCTTTTCGACCAGCAGCAGTTGCTGGGCGTCCTCGATGCCCGCCGGGATGATCATGCGGCCGCTCGGCTTCAGCTGCGCCAGCAGGGAAGCCGGGATGAGGTCGGGCGCGGCGGTGACGATCATCTTGTCGAACGGCGCCCGCTGCACCCAGCCGACCGAGCCGTCGCCCACCTTGTACTCGATGTTCTTGTAGCCGAGCCGCGTCAGCCGCTTGCGCGCTTCGTCGGCCAGCTCCTCGATGATCTCCACCGTGCACACGGCCTTCACGAGTTCGGCGAGAATGGCCGACTGGTAGCCGAGGCCGGTGCCGACCTCCAACACCCTGTCCTCCGGCTTGAGGTCGAGCATGTCGGTCATGAGCGCGACGATGAAGGGCTGCGAGATCGTCTTCTCGTAGCCGATCGGCAGCGGCGAATCGATATAAGCGAGGTGGCGCAGCTCGGCCGGCACGAACTCGTGGCGCGGCACCTTGCGCATGGCCGCCATGACGCGCTCGCTGAACCCGGCCCGCCCGACCCGGTCGGACGACATCTCCGCATAGGCGGCGATGATGCCGGCCATCTCTTCGCGCGCCTCGGTGAAGTAGGTGTCGCTCATCAGAGCACCCGTGCGACAGGCGAAGCGGAAGTTTGCCGCGATGCGCGCCGCCTGCCAACGTCAATCTGGCGCCCGTCGGCCGCGATTACTTTTCGTGCCTCACGGCAGGCGCGGCTCCCGATGCGCCGGAATGAGTCCGGCGAGCCGCGGATCGTCGATCTGCTTGCGCTCCTGCTGGTAGGGCACGAAGCCGCAGCGCTGATAGGTGCGGATCGCCTTCGGGTGGTCGAGCGTGCAGGTGTTCACGGTCAGGCGCGTGGGCCCGTATTGCCAGGCCTGGTCGACCGCCCAGTTCATGAGATAGGGGCCGAAGCCGCGCCCGACGAATTGGGGAAAGATGCCGAAATAGGCGAAGTCGATGTCCGGCTCGGGCCGGCGATCCAGCTCGACATAGCCGGCGGGCTCGCCGTTCACATAGAGCACGTAGATCTCGACCTTCGGATCGTGGACGGCGGCGCGCAAGGCCGCGTCGTCCAGCCGGCGCCGCGCATACCAGAACCAGGGCTCGCCGACGGAATTGTAGAGATAGCGATAGAATCCGACCGACGGTGCCTCGACCCGCATCAGCGCCAACCGTCCCGCCGGCGTCGGGATGGTCGGGCGGATCGGCCGCTCGGTCATCTGCAGATAGGTGATGACGACGTCGATCTGCTTCACCGCGGGATCGTTCTCTCCGCTGTCGAGCCAGCGCGCCATGGTGAGGCGCGGCTGCACACCGTAGCCGACGCGCACATAGAAATCACGCACGGCCGTGTTGGTGTCGCGGATCATCAGCTGTGCCTTGCGGATGCGGTGCCCAGACAGCCACGCCTCGGCGTGCCGCACGAGCGCGCGGCCGGAGCCGACTTTGCGAAACTCGGGCGCCACCGCCAGCCGGTAGAGCCACCCGCGATGGCCGTCATGGCCGACCATGATGGTGCCGATCAGCCGTTCGCCGCGATAGCCGAGGAAGAGCGCCGCATTGGCCGAAGCCTGCACGAGCGCGATGTCCTGCGCGGGATCGTTGTAGGGCACGTTGAGGCCGCAGGCGTCCCACAGCGCCACCACCGCGCTGAAAGCGCTCTCGGCATACGGAACGATCTTCATGGCTCGACCGGCGTGTCGCCGGGGCGGCCCCATTCGGCCCAGGAGCCGTCGTAAAGCGCGACGTCGGGATGCCCGATCAGATGCAGCCCGAGGGCAAGCACCGCGGCCGTCACGCCTGATCCGCAACTGGTCACGACCGGCTTCGACAGGTCGACGCCGGCCTTGCGGAAGCGGTCGGCAATGGCCGGAGCGGGCAGCAGGGTCTTGGTCCTGGGATCGAGCAGGTCCGTGAAGGGGACACTGCGGCTGCCGGGGATGTGGCCGCTGCGCAGCCCTTGCCGCGGCTCCTTCTCGCTGCCGTCGAAGCGGCCGGCGGCGCGGGCGTCGACGACCTGCTCGCGCCTGCTGTCCAGATTGCGCTTCATCTGCGCGAGGTCGCGCACCATCAGGTTGTTGTAGCGCGCGGTGAAGTGCCGCTCGCGCGGCTGCGGGGCACGATCCTCGGTCGGGCGGCCTTCGGCGATCCATTTGGGCAACCCGCCATCGAGCAGGGCGACGTCCTTGTGGCCGAAGACGCGGAACATCCACCACACCCGCGCTGCGCTCATGAGGCCGAGCTGGTCGTAGACCACGATGCGGTTGCCGTCGCCGAGTCCCAGCTTGCGCACGCGCGCCGCGAACTTCTCCGGGCTCGGCAGCATGTGCGGCAGGTCGCTCTCGGTGTCGGCGATCTCGTCGATGTCGAAGAAGACAGCGCCGGGGATGTGACAGGCGTCGTATTCGGTGCGCCCGTTCTTGCCCTGCGCCGGCAGATACCAACTGGCGTCGACCACACGCAGGTCGGGCGCGTCCAGGTGCTCGGCGAGCCACTCCGTGCTGACGAGACTCTCGGGATGGGCATAGGTCATGGGATGCTCGCGCGCCTGTTCGGACGGGCCTGCATTGTCGGCAACCCTATCATCCACTCAGTGTCATTCCCGCGAAAGCGGGAATCCAGGGCGACCGCATCGTCAGTTGCCCTGGACCCCCGCTTTCGCGGGGGTGACACCGAAGAGAAGTGGATAGTGAGCCATGAATTCAGCCATCGAGAACTATCCGACGAACGCCAGGTTGATCCGCCGATTCTGGCGGCCCTTATTCTCGATCTTCGTCACTTCGACACGGCCGATCTCGCCGGTGCGCGCCACGTGGGTGCCGCCGCAGGGCTGCAGGTCCGTGCCTTCGATGTCGAGCAGCCGCACGCGCCCCTGGCCGCTCGGCGGCTTCACCGACATGGTGCGCACGAGATCGGGCGTGGCCGCCAGTTCCTCGTCGGTGATCCAGCGCGGCCGCACCGGACGGTCCTCCTGGATCAGGCGGTTCAATTCGGCGGTGATGTGCTCCTTGTCGAGCTGGGTATTCGGCAGGTTGAAATCGAGCCGGCCCTTGCCGTCGCTGACCTGGCCGCCCGTCACATCGCCCGTTACCACCGCGCACAGCACATGCAGGCAGGTGTGCATGCGCATCAGCCGGTGCCGCCGCTCCCAATCGATCTCGGCGGTGACGGCGGCGCCCGGTGCGGGCAGGGCGGTGCCTTCGGCCGGGACATGCAGGACGTCGTCCGGACCGTCGCCCTTCTTGGTGTCGACGATCACGATGGGCGCGCCGTTCGCGGGGATCAGCACGCCGATGTCGCCCGGCTGTCCGCCGCTCTCGGCGTAGAAGACCGTGCGGTCGAGGCGGATGCCCCGCGCGTCGGCCGCGGTCACCGTGGCGGCGCAGGACTTGGCGTAGGCATTGTCGCGGAAAACGAGTTCGGTCATCGCTGCTTCCCTATTCTACGCCAGCCAATCCGGCACCGGCAGGTTCTTCGAGCGCAGGAACGCCGGATTGAACAGCTTGCTCTGATAGCGCGTGCCGTAGTCGGCGAGGATCGTGACGACGGTCTTGCCCGGCCCCAGCTCGCGAGCGAGCCGGATCGCGCCGGCCACATTGATGCCGCTGGAGCCGCCCAGGCACAGGCCCTCATGCTTCACGAGGTCGAAGATGATGGGCAAGGCCTCTTCATCCGGGATCTGGTAAGGCGCATCCACGGGCGTGCCTTCGACATTCCTCGTGATGCGGCCCTGGCCGATACCCTCGGTGATCGAGCTGCCTTCGGCCTTCAGTTCGCCATGCTTGAAGTAGTTGTAGAGCGCGGCGCCCATGGGATCGGCCAGGCCGATGCGGATCTTCGGGTTGCGCTCCTTCAGGAAGATGCCGACGCCCGAGAGGGTGCCGCCGGTCCCGACGGCGCAGATGAAGCCGTCCACCTTGCCGTCGGTCTGCTGCCAGATCTCCGGTCCGGTCGTGGTGTAGTGACCATTGCGGTTGGCCAGATTGTCCCACTGATTGGCCCAGAGCACGCCGCTGGGCTGGTGCGCCGCCAGCTCCTTGGCCAGCCGCTCCGAGACATGGACGTAGTTGTTCGGGTTCTTGTAGGGCGCCGCGGGCACCTCCCGCAGCTCGGCGCCGATCAGCCGCAGAACGTCCTTCTTTTCCTGCGACTGGGTCTCCGGGATGACGATGACGGTCCGATAGCCGCGGGCGTTGCCGACCAGCGCCAGACCGATGCCGGTATTGCCCGCCGTGCCCTCGACGATGACGCCGCCGGGCTTCAGTAATCCCTTGGCCTCGGCGTCCTGGATGATGGCGAGTGC
>JBGPEQ010000408.1:0-4467 GCA_041482855.1 Dongiaceae bacterium
GAGCGCGGCGCGCTCGGGGCCGAGCACGCGGTCCACGGTGCCCGCCGGCAGCAGCTGAAGGCCGTCGACATGCAGCTTGGCGGTCTGGCCATCGACGGTCTCCAGGCAGAGGGCGACGGCGTCGACGTCGAGCAGCATGGCCAAGTCTGTCGCGATGACCTCGATGAAATTGGCGATGCTCTCCGCCCCGAGCAGGGCCAGCGCGGCCTTGTGGATGCGATCCTGGGTCGACAGGTTGTCGCGGCTGTTGGTGAGCAGATCGTCCTGGTCGGCCTTGAGCCGCTGCATGTCGCGCCGCAGCCGCTCGACCATGAACTGCTGGAGGTCGACGACGCCTTCCGTGCGCCGGCGGCCCGGCACGATCTGAATGTCCAGCAGGTCGGGATGGCGGACCAGAAATTCCGGGTGCTGGCGCAGATATTCGGCCACCTGCGCGGCGCTCACGCGGCCCTTGCCCCGGTCGGCGGTCACCGTCTGGCGGGCGTCGTCGGATTTCTTGCTCATGTTCGCGCCGCTACAGGATCGACTGGCCGGTCTTGGCCCAATCCGCGAGGAAGGCGGCGAGGCCCTTGTCGGTCAGGGGATGATTGAACATCTGGCGCAGCACGCTGGGCGGCAAGGTCGCGACATGGGCCCCCATCTTGGCTGCTTCGATCACATGCACGGGGTGGCGGACCGAGGCCACCAGCACTTCCGTCGTGAAGGCCGGATAGTTGGCGTAGATCTGCACGATGTCGGCGATGAGATCCATGCCGTCGGCGCCGACATCGTCGAGCCGGCCGACGAAGGGCGAGATGAAGGTGGCGCCGGCCTTGGCGGCGAGGATCGCCTGCGCGGCCGAAAAGCACAGCGTGACGTTGACCTTGGCGCCGGCCTGCGAGAGCGTGCGACAGGCCTTCAGGCCGGGCATGGTGAGCGGCACCTTGACGCAAACATTCTCGGCGATGTCGGCGAGCTTGCGACCCTCGGCGACCATGGCGTCATAGTCCGTGGCCGTCACTTCGGCACTGACCGGACCGTCGACGACGGCGCAGATCTCCTTGATCACATCGAGGAACTTGCGCCCGGTCTTGGCCACCAGCGAAGGGTTCGTGGTGACGCCGTCCAACAGGCCGGTGGCGGCCAGCTCGCGGATTTCGCCGGTATCTGCGGTATCGACGAAGAATTTCATGAATCGACCTGGATGCCTTTCCCCGAATCACGACTCGCGCCAAAGTGTAGACCATGCCGGGTGACCACGCCAGTTCGACCGACAGCGCGCCGCAGGCCGCCGCGCTCCTGAGCATCCTGCTGCCGCTACCGCTGGCCGGCCCCTACGATTATCGCGCCGACGCCGCTCTCGAACTAGCGCGCGGCGATTTCGTCGTCGTGCCGCTCGGCAGCCGAGAAGTCATCGGTGTCGTTTGGGGCGAGGGCAGCGGCGAGGTCGGCAAGGCGAAGCTCCGCGACGTCGTCGCCAGGCTCGAGGCGCCACGCCTGCCGGACGTGCTCTGCCGCTTCGTCGACTGGGTGGCGCAATACACGATGGCGCCGCCCGGCGCCGTCCTCAGCATGGCGATGCGGGCGCCGGCGGCGCTCAAGCCGCCGCGCGGGATCGCCGCTTGGCGGCGCAGTGACGACGCAGCGCTGATCGCGAACCTGCGTCTGACCGCTGAGCGCCAGCGCGTGCTCGATCTGCTCGCCGACGGGCCGCCGCGGCCGACGACGGAACTCGCGCGCGAGGCCGGCGTCGGCGTCGGCGTGGTCAAGGCGCTGGCGGTCGCGGGCGCGCTCGTGGCGGTCGAGTTACCGCCGCCGCCTGCCTTCGAGACACCGGATCCTGAACGTGTCGGTCCGACGCTGAGCGCGGCGCAGGCGACCGCCGCAGCAACCCTTTCGAAAAAGGTTGCGGCGGGTGGCTTCGCGGTCACCGTGCTTGACGGCGTCACCGGCGCCGGCAAGACCGAGGTCTATTTCGAGGCGATCGCGCAAGCGTTGCGCGGTGGCCGTCAAGCCCTCGTGCTGCTGCCGGAGATTGCGCTCGGCGCACAATGGCTCGATCGCTTCACCGCGCGTTTCGGCGTGCCGCCGGCGCAATGGCATTCCGATCTGACCTCGGCGGAGCGGCGCGTCGCCTGGCGCGCGGTGGCGCGCGGGGAGGCGCGTGTCGTCGTCGGCGCGCGCTCGGCGCTGTTCCTGCCCTTTCCCGATCTCGGCCTCATCGTGGTCGACGAGGAGCATGACGGCGCCTACAAACAGGAGGACGGAGTCGTCTACCAGGCCCGCGACATGGCGGTGGTGCGGGCGCGCCTCACCGACATCCCGATCGTGCTGGTCTCGGCGACGCCCTCGCTCGAGACGGTGCAGAACGTCGCCGGCGGCCGCTATGAGGCGCTGCATCTTCCGGATCGCCACGGCGGCGCCCAGCTGCCGATCATCTCCGCCATCGATCTGCGGGTCGACAAGCCGCCGCGGCAGAGCTGGTTGTCGCCGACGCTCCGGCAGGCGCTGAGCGAGACCCTGGTCTCCGGCGAGCAGTCCCTGCTGTTCCTCAATCGCCGCGGCTATGCGCCGCTGACGCTGTGCCGCGCCTGCGGCCACCGCCTGCAATGCCCGCGCTGCACCGCCTGGTTGGTCGAGCACCGGCTGGTGGGCCGGCTGCAATGCCATCACTGCGGATTCCAGGTGCCGTTTCCGAGCTCCTGCCCGTCCTGCAAGGCGGAGGGCATGCTGGCCGCCTGCGGTCCCGGCGTCGAGCGGCTTTCCGAAGAGGTGGCGGCGCTGTTCCCGACGGCGCGCACGGCCATGATGACCAGCGACACCATCACCGGGCCGCTGGCGGCGGCGGAGTTCATCCGCCGCGTCCAGGACCAAGAGGTCGATCTGCTGATCGGCACGCAGATGATCGCCAAGGGCCATCACTTCCCGATGCTGACGCTGGTCGGCGTGGTCGATGCCGATCTCGGCCTTCACGGCGGCGACCTCCGAGCGACCGAACGCACCTATCAGCTGCTGCATCAGGTCGCCGGTCGTGCCGGCCGTGCCGACCGCCCCGGCCGCGTGCTGTTGCAGACTTATGAACCCGGCCATCCCGTCATGCAGGCGCTGGTGGCCGGCGACCGCGAGCGATTCCTGGCCAGCGAGGCCGAAGACCGCCGCAGCGCCGGCATGCCGCCGTTCGGGCGGTTGGCTGCCCTGATCCTGGCCGGCCCCGATGCCGAGACGGTCGACGGCGCGGCGCGCATGCTGGCGCGCGCCGCACCGCATGGCGAGGGCATCCAGGTATGGGGACCGGCGCCGGCGCCGCTGGCGATCCTGCGCGGCCGCCATCGCCGCCGGTTCCTGCTCAAATGCCGGCGCGACATCGCACCCCAGCCGCTCCTGCGCAGCTGGTTGGCGCCCGTGAAACTGCCGGGGAGCGTGCGACTGCAGATCGATATCGATCCTTACAGCTTCCTGTAGCGTATCCGGGATCCATTTGAAGATCACAGCGGCGGCGTCGCCCTCCTTCGCGCAAGAAACGCGGCCATGATCGGCACAACCACGGCGGCAGTCGAGAAGCCATACGCAATGAGGACATAGCTCAGCCTTCCTTCAGCCTGGATTGCCGGACCGACATATGGATCGCCCATCTCAAGCATGAGCGCCACCGCGTATGCGCCGCTGAATGGCAGAACCACCAGCGATGACCACCATTTCTTTCTGGCAAGAGCGACGCTCGCACCGACGACCAGCACCGCCACAAGCAGCATACTCGTGGATGACAGCTCCTTGTCCATGACCTCGGCCGACGCCGCGGTGGGAAAGAGGATCAACAGAATCGATAACCCGGTCATCTCGCGCATGGCGTCGCTACCTCTGCTCGCCGGAGCCGTGGACCCTGCTATCCAATCAACCAACTGTGGCATCGATTCGGCACGATGCCATCCTACTGTCGAGAAGGCTCCGGGAGGTGGCCACCAGCACCCGGCGCAAAAGATCGGGCTTGATTTCTGGTCGCGTTGTTCTTATAATGTTCACTGGGATCGACGCACGAGAACTTCGAGCGCCGGTCGCTCGATTTTTGACATCGTGTATCAGTTGAGCCCGGCTCGCCGCCTTGCGCGCGTGACGGGGCAGCCCGTCCAAGTGCGAAGAGACAGACCGGCGATTACGCGAAATACAATAGCCTTGAATTTCGTGTTTTCGATTCCGACCCTCCCCGGCCACGGACCGACCATCCGCCGCCGGCGCTGCTCTCTGGCTTGGCGCTGCATCTCCCGCTGGACATGGGGTTCATCGCTCAAATTCCGATTCCCGCGTTGCAAGTTTCAATCACAAAGCCACGAAGGACACGAAGAAGATGAGTACTGGAGGCGGCGAAGCGGAAACCCTTCGTGTCCTTTGTGGCTTTGTGGTGAACCCTTCTTCCTTCCCGCTGGGCATGGGGTTCATCGCTCGAAATCGAGATCGACTTGTAGGGGCGCGCGGCGCGCGCCCGGCTTTCCC
>JBGPEQ010000409.1:0-4463 GCA_041482855.1 Dongiaceae bacterium
GCAATGCCACGGGCGCCCGCATCAACTGGATGTTCACCACCCAGCGTGCCAGAACCAAATTGGCGCGCGCCTATCCACAACCAAACAAAGAGTCATAACCTCTGTGCAGAGGTACTAGCCCTCAAGCAGGTCGACTGCTGCGGACAACGCTCGGCCTCGCTGCCGGCCGCCTGGTGGACCGCAAGGAAGCGCTCATAGCTGTCCCGCATCACGGCGATGCTGTCGGCCAGCGTGCCGTCGAAATCGAGAAACAGGCCTTTGCTCCGCTGGCCGATCGGCATCCTTCACGCCCGCCGCCAAACGATCGCGGTGCCTGGGTTGATCGGGTTGGGCCCGATGTAGTTCTTCTCGATGCGTTCGATCCGAATTCTGCCGGCGCGTTCCAGGCTACGCAGTTTCGAGATGAGATCCTTGTTGTAGCCGTGCGCACGGCAGCGCCGGCGGACATCGATCTCGAGGGACAGCTGCGGCGGCACGACGTAGGAGAGCGATCGAATCAAGGGGTCGATCGCGCTCTCGGCCAGCAGCTGCCAGCCGACCGGTTCCACATGGATGACGTGGTCGAGGCCGGGAATCGCGAGCAGCTCCTCGAACAGCGCATCGCCCAAATGCGTGATCTGCTCGATGCTGTGGCTGGTAAAGACGACGGTCCTTTCGCCGGTTCGAAACTCCGACAGATCCGGTCGATGGTAGTCGAATGGGCGGGTTGCCAGCGCAAGTTGCGGCTCGGTGCTGCCCACCAGCTGCGTCGCTTCGCGCCCGGTCGCGGTATATTCCATGGCGACATACTCGGCCGAGCGTGGCGCGCCGCCGAGCCACAGGTAGAATAGATTGGCGCCCCAACCGCTGCCGAGCTCGATGATGCGCTTGGTATCGGCATTGCAGTAGCCGGCCACCAGGTCGGCGATCGCGATTCGCGCGATCGTGTCGATGCAGCGCGGACTGAGGCGCGGCGGCAAAGGCCGGCCTGCGAGGATTGCGGCGATGCGTCGGCCGCGCATCCAGCGGACCTTGCGCTGGCGTTCTGCATGCGCCGCCAGGCACAGGCTGACTGCGCGTGCCAAGCTGCCCGGTTCGGCCGCGACGATCCGGCGGGCATGATCGAGCACGCTGCTCCAATAGTCCTCGTATTGATCGCGCACGAGATGCGGGTCTCGCGCGCCATCCTTCACTTCCTTTTGCAAGCTTCGCGTCTCCCAGGCCGACCGGCAGGACGAGCCGGTCCACATAGACTAGGTGCGGCTGCCCGCGCCAGCAAAAAAGCGGGCGGAATCAGCGTCCATTGTGGAATCAAGCGCCGTCCATTCTGGATTCGACGGTCGTCCAATCTGGAATTTGGCCGCGCCCAATTTGGGAGCAGGGCCGCATGGGTCGCAGCGGCCGCGCGCCTATCAATCGAACCAGCCTCAAGCGCTCGTATGAGATCAGAGTTTGAGCGCCTTCTCCAAGTCGGCATGCTCGAACGCCGATGCAACCCGCTCTATCTGGGCTTTCGGTAGGCCCAGGCCGGCCGCTATGCCGCGCCATTGGGAGACTGCCCGAGCAACCTCGCCTGCAATCTTTTCGGCGGCATTCCCCTTCAGGCCGAACAGTTCTGCGACTTCCAGGGCGATGTCGAGAGACGCCGTGGGATCATCCTCGTTTATCGCCGTCGAAAGTACGCGCGGCTTGATATCGATGGGCACCGGATTGAGGTCGTAGGCGGGCGCCAGTCGCCAGCCGGCGGCTCCACCGTAGAGAAAGCCGTGGTTGCGAAGGTGGTCGTCCGTATTTGATATGAGGACAGTGAACACGATCCGACGCCATAGCTCAGCCATGTCCGCCGTGGCACTCGCGCCGTGCTGTCGAAGCGCGTCGGCGATTTCGAGATAGCTTCGGGTGTCATTGTCTTTCGCGCCGAGCATGCTCATGGCCGATAGGAACGGCAGGCGGACCTTTCCGGCGCGGTCGAATCGCGGGACGATCAGCACCGGTTCGCCTGCAACCTCCTCCAGCCGCCATTCCGTCACGTTGATTCCGGCTTGCTTCGCAAGAGCGAGAGCTGTCGCCTCCCATGCAACCGCGTTTATCTCGTCCTGCTTGCTGGGGAACTTCGCGATCGCCAGGTGTCCGTTGCGGTCCCGAACAGAGGCCTTGGGTCTGGCGCCGCCGAGTGAAGATCCCGGTGCCAGCAGCAGGCGGAGATCTTCGTCCGTTTCCTCTTCGCTCAGAACATGTTCGGAGGCATTCAGCAGTCGTGGCAGGTCCACCAGCGGCGGAACTCGTTTCTTGGCGGGGTAGTCGGCCACGAAGGGGCCGGCGTCCGCTTCCTTGAATCGGAGTGCGCCTTGTCGCGTCTCATCATCGACCCTCAGCAGGTAGTCGAGTTCGAAGAGGGCGCGAATGGCGCGCCCTTCGGCCGTGGCGGCCCGCCTCTCGGCTCGTCGCATGAGGACACGTCCCCACCGGTCGGGGGCGGAATCGCCGAGTGCGCCGAAGGTGGCGCGATCCGCGCCGGCATGTTGCGGCCCAGGCCCTAAAATGAGGGCAGGCTCGAGCGCGAAGCGCAGGGGGTTATCGAGCCACGTTTTGTCGTATTCGAACGTGGCTCCCTCGCGTCCCTTGCGGACGCGCGACCACAGGCGCCCTACGAAGTGGGGCGCCCCATCGAGATCGACGTAGACGAGTGCGTGCCTGTCCGCCATCAGGGCGCCTCGGCAGTCGTCTTTGGCTTTGGCAGGCGAATGCGCTTGGGAAGGTGCTCGTCTTCAAGACGAAGACCGATGGTGTCGGCTTGTGCGTCGGCGAGGGCACTGAGCCGGTCGATCAATCCCAGGGAGAACAGGACCGTTGCATAAATGCCAAGAGAGACGCTCGGGTTGCCCCTTTCTACCTTCACCAGCGTGGCTCGGGCTATCTGGGCGCGCTCTGCCAGAATGGCGCTCGGAATACGCCGCCGCCGCCGAGCGTCATGAATGTCCGCCCCCAGCTTTGCCAGCGCTTTGCGGACGGGCAGGGGGAGAGGCGACCCGGTTCTAGGTTTCATAGTGTCTATGATCACAGTCGTTATCTCGTTTATTGTACATGATAATTGACATTATCGCAAGAGGCTAACCCTCTAAAAACCATATTATGTCACTTATTGCAGGCGTTAAGATAGATAACGACCGTGATAATAGACGTTATACACGTCTTGATCAATCTCCGTCGAACCTGCGGAGAATAAGGGACCAATCTCCGCATTGGCGGACTTTCGCCTTGGCGCTGACCGTCGACCTGTACCGGGGTGAGGAATGATCGAGATACGCGAGATAGTTCGCTGCGCCTACGAGCCACGCCCATATCAACTGGACCTGCATCGAAGCCTCGAACGCTTCAGCGTGCTGGTGGCCCACCGGCGCTTCGGCAAGACGGTCTTCGCCGTCGGCCAGCTCGTCCGCAAGGCCGGCAAATGCAAGCTCGAGGCGCCGCGCTTCGCCTACATCGCGCCGTTCTACCGCCAGGCGAAGGCCGTCGCCTGGGACTACCTCAAGCGCTACACGGCCAATCTGCCGGGTGCCACCCATCATGAGACGGAGCTGCGCTGCGATCTCGGCAACGGCGCCCGCATCACCCTCTACGGCGCCGACGATCCGGATTCGCTGCGTGGCCTCTATCTCGATGGCGTCGTGCTCGACGAATACGCGCAGATGCGTCCGCGCGTGTGGAGCGAGGTGATCCGTCCGGCCCTGGCCGACCGCCAGGGCTGGGCCGTCTTCATCGGCACACCCATGGGCCGCAACGCGTTCCACGAGCTGTACGAGCGCGCCAAGGCCGATCCTGCCTGGCTCGCCCGGCTCCATCGGGCCAGCGAGACCGGCATCGTCGATGCGGCGGAGCTGGCCGCCGCCCGCGCCGAGATGTCGGAGGAGGAATACGCCCAGGAGTTCGAGTGCTCCTTCGATGCCGCCATCCTCGGCGCCTACTACGGCCCGTCGATCGCGGCGGCCGAGGCCGAGGGCCGCATCGCCCGCGTGCCCTGGCAGCCCGGCGTGCCCGTGCACACCGCCTGGGATCTTGGCGTCAACGATGCGACCGCCATCTGGTTCTGCCAGCGGGTCGCCGGCGAGGTCAGGCTGATCGACTACTACGAGGCCTCCGGCGTCGGCCTCGACCACTACGCCAAGGTCTTGCAGCAGAAGCCCTATGCCTATGGCGACCACATCCTGCCGCACGATGCGCGCGTGCAGGAGCTGGGCGGCGGCAAGACCCGGGTCGAGACCTTGCAAGGCCTCGGCGTGCGATCACGCGTCCTGCCGCTGCACGATCGCATGGACGGCATCAACGAGGTGCGCAAGCTGCTGCCGCGCTGTTGGTTCGATGCCGAGAAGTGCAAGTCTGAGCTGGTCCCGGAAAACCGGACAGGGGGTTAAGGTGTATTCCACCGGATAACGGAGGGATACGAGATGACGACGCGACGTCGGTTTACGGGGGAGTTCAAGGCC
>JBGPEQ010000410.1:0-4461 GCA_041482855.1 Dongiaceae bacterium
CATGGCGAACATTCCGTGCCGCCTTCGAACGAATCCGCCGTTACTTCTGCGAGCCACCCCGCCGCCGGACAAAACAATGCGATCAACTGAACGCACGCTTAACCTAGCGCCTATGACCCTAACCCTCTCCCGCTTCGCGGTAGAGGGGACTCGACCGAGCAAGCGGCACAATGCAGTCCCCTCTACCGCGAAGCGGGAGAGAGGGTTAGGGTGAGGGTGCGTGGGCGGACTGTGCGTGCTGCTATTGGCCACGCTCGTCCGTCAGCTTGCGGTGCAAGTAGCGCCCGAAATCGTAGGTGAACCGCTCGAGGTGGCTGAGGCGGCCAGATTGCGCCAGGACCGAGTCGGCGCCGGCGCGCACGCCCTCGACGACGCCCTGGTCTTCGGCGTTCACGACGTCGAAGAACTGCTTCCATTTCGCCGCGAACGCGCTGCGGTCGTTGACGCCCGCCAGCACCTCCGGCGCGTAGGAGAGGCCGAAGCGCACGGCGACGCGGTCGGTGCCGCGCGGCTGCAGGGAGAGATACCAGAGATGGTCGGGCGTCAGTGTAACGAGGTGCGCGGGCAAGACGGCGAAGAGCACGGTGGTGCGCCGCCAGTCGCCCTCGAGGTGGGTGTTGTCGGGATGGGCGAGGCCGCGCGGGGCATCCGGCGTCTTGCGGTTGAGGTGGTAGCTGAAGGTCTCCCGGCCTTCGAACACCTCGACCTCGCTGGTCGGCGAATAGCCGGCGATGGTGGCGCGGTGCACGTAGGGCAGGTGGTAGTCCTCCATGAAGTTTTCCATCAGGCACTTCCAGTTCGTCCGCCACTCGAACTCGTCGTGATAGACCTTGATGTAGCTGCCGGCGCGGTATCGCCCCACGATGTCGTGCAGCTCCTTCAAATGCTCACCGATCGGCGCGATCGACGGGTTGAGAGTGACGTAGATCCAGCCTTCCCACACCTCCGTACGCAGCGCCGGCAGCTGCTGCTTCGTCGGATCGAAGCCGGGTGTCTTTTCCATATGCTTGGCGAAGACCACGCGGCCGTCGAGCCCGTAGTTCCAGGCATGATAGGGGCAGATGAGGCGGCTCTTGGCATGGCCGCGCCCGCTCACCAGCCGCATCTGGCGATGGAGACAGACATTCGAATAGGAACGGATGTCACCGGTTTCCGTGCGAATCGTGAAGATCGGCAATCCCACGATGTCCGTCGCCATATAGTCGCCGGCATTCGCGACGTCATCGGCGCGGCCCACGCACAGCCATTCCCGATGGAAGATGCGCTCGGCCTCGAGCGCGTGGAACGCCTCGGAGGCGTAGACCCGCGGCGGCAATGACAGGGCCTCGCCGAACGGTCGCCCGGCATTGTCGGCGAGCAGGCCCAGGAGCTTCACCGCATCGTCCATCGCGCCGGCCTCTGATTCAGATTTTCAAGGCTGCGACGCCCGGCAGTTCCTTGCCCTCGAGCCATTCGAGGAAGGCGCCGCCGGCCGTCGAGACATAGGAGAACGTGTCGACCACGCCGGCCTGGGCGAGCGCCGCCACGGTATCGCCGCCGCCGGCGACGGTGAGCAGCTTGCCGGCCTCGGTCAGCCTGGCGGCGGCCTGGGCGATGGCGACCGTGCCGCGCTCGAACGGCGCCGTCTCGAAGGCGCCGAGCGGGCCGTTCCACAGGAGCGTGCGGCAAGTCTCGAGGCGCCGCACGATCTCGGCGGCCGTGGCCGGGCCGACGTCGAGAATCACCTGGTCCTTGGGGACGGCCTTGATGTCCACGGTCCGACTCTCAATACCGGCCTTCAGCGTCGCCGCCACGACCGCATCGATCGGCAACACGACCGTACAGCTGCGCTTCGCAGCCTCCGTCTCGATGGCGCGCACGGTATCGGCCATGTCGCGCTCGGCCAGCGAGCCGCCGATCTCGATGCCGCGGGCCACGAGGAACGTGTTGGCCATGCCGCCGCCGACGATCAGCAGCTCCACCTTGCCGACGAGATTGCGCAGCAGATCGATCTTGGTCGAGACCTTGGCGCCGCCGACGAGCGCCGCCACCGGCCGCTGCGGCTTCTCCAGCGCCTTCGACAGATGCTCCAGCTCCGCCTGCATCAGCCGCCCGGCCGCCGCCGGCAGCAGATGGGCCAGCGCCTCGGTCGACGCGTGCGCGCGGTGGGCGCAGGAGAAGGCGTCGTTGACATAGAGATCGCCGAGTGCGGCGAGACGCTTGGCGAAGCCGGTGTCGTTCGCCTCCTCCTCGGCATGGAAGCGCAGGTTCTCCAGCAGCAGGACGTCGCCGCGCCGCAAAGACGCGACTCCCGCCTCCGCCGCCGGCCCGATGCAGTCCTCGGCAAAGGTCACGGGGCGACCGCCGAGCGCAGCCGACAGCGGCGCCGCCAGCGGCTTCAGCGACAGGCTCGGCACCACCTTGCCGTCGGGACGGCCGAAGTGAGAGAGCACGACCACGCGGGCGCCCCGATCCATCAACTGGCGCAGCGTCAGCGCGCTGCGATCGATGCGCGTGGTATCCGTGACCCGCCCGTCCTTCATGGGTACATTGAGATCGCAGCGCACGAGCACGCGCTTGTTCGCGACGTCCAGGTCATCGAGCGTGCGAAACTTGGGCATGGGCTCCCGCGCCTCCGGCCGCTGACGCGATCGGATCATTCCCGACGCCCCACCGATTGGCAATGGTGCGCGCGCATGCCATCAATCAAGCACGCCACGCCGCCGGATGAACCCATGCCCTCCTACCGCTTCACAGCGATCGTCGACAAGCTGCCCTCGACCGTGCCGTTCGTCGGGCCGGAGACCCAGGAGCGCAACCGCGGCCGGCCGTTCCGCGCCCGCATCGGCGCTAATGAAAGCGTGTTCGGGCCGTCGCCGAAGGCCGTCGCGGCCATGGAGAGGGCTGCTGCTGAAGCCTGGAAATACTGCGATCCCGAGAACTACGAACTGAAGCAGGCGCTTGCCGCGCACCATGGCGTGACGCCCGACAACATCGTCGTCGGCGAGGGGATCGATGGCCTGTTCGGATATGCCGTGCGGCTGTTCGTCGAGCCCGGCGTCGCCGTCGCCACCTCGCTCGGCGCCTATCCGACCTTCAATTTCCACGTCCACGGCTATGGCGGCCGCCTCGTCACCACTCCCTATGTCGATGACCGCGAGGACCCGCGGTCGCTCCTCGATCTGGCCAAACGCGAGAACGCGCGCCTGATCTTCTTCGCCAACCCCGACAACCCCATGGGCTCCTGGTGGGACGCGGTGGCCGTGCAAGGCTTCATCGATGGGATTCCCGACGGCGCGGTGCTCTGCCTCGACGAGGCCTATTGCGAGTTCGCGCCGGAAGGCACGGCCCCGCCCATCGACGTCGCCGACCCGCGCGTCCTGCGCTTCCGCACCTTCTCCAAGGTCCATGGCCTGGCCGGCGCCCGCGTTGGCTACGCCATCGGCGAGGCCGGCCTAATCAAGAGCTTCGACAAGATCCGCAATCACTTCGGCGTGAATCGGATTGCGCAGGCCGGCGCGCTCGCGGCCCTCGCGGACCAGGCGCATATGGCAGACGTGCTGCGGCGCGTCGTCCGCGCCCGCGATCGCATCGCGGAGATTGCGCGCGCCAACGCGCTGACGCCGCTGCCCTCCGCCGCCAATTTCGTCACCATCGACTGCGGGCGGGACGGCGCCTTCGCGCGGCGGGTGCTGACCCAGCTCATCGCCCGCGACATCTTCATCCGCATGCCCAGCGTGGCGCCGCTCGACCGCTGCATCCGCGTGAGCGCCGGCACCGACGCCGATCTCGACGCCTTCGCCGAAGCCTTGCCGACCGCGCTGCGCGCGGCGGCCGATGGTTAACGGGGTGCCCGCCGGCGCGACGCCGCGTTCGTTGACATCGCGTTGCCGAACGAACAGCCTTCCATGGGGGAGGGCATGCTCATGGCCGCAACAGGATCGCTATCGCCGCTCGCCCGCACAGCCTATCGCTGGTCGCAGAACCTGCGGCTCGGCTGGTTCGGCGCCCAATATGCGCTGACTCGCCGCCTGACCGACTCGGTCCCGCTGCCGGCGCATCTGAAGGCGGCGATGCCGTCCACCCGCCAGCTGACGGCCGACCGGGCGCAACTCATCGAGCGCGATCTGCAGAACATCGACGCCGGCTACTATCGCTTGCCCCATGATCTCATCGACAGCCCGGTGGCGGCCTTCCGCCAGAGCATCGCCTATTTCGCCGACCTGCCGAACGTCAACCGCCGACGCCGCGGCGAGGAAGGCCCGGAGGTCGCGACCGACGACGCCGAGCGCTTTCCCGATTACTATCGACGCGCCTTCCATCACCAGACCGACGGCTATCTGAGCGAGAGATCGGCGCGGCTCTACGACTACCAGGTCGAGATCCTCTTTGGCGGTGCCGCCGATGCCATGCGGCGGCAGGCGCTGGTCCCGATCCACAACTTCCTCAGCGGGCGCCGCAGCGCCGACTGCCGCCTGATCG
>JBGPEQ010000411.1:0-4430 GCA_041482855.1 Dongiaceae bacterium
GCCGCCTTCATCGTGCGCGGCATCGCCGATAGGTTGCGCGGATTCGAGATCGATGGCTTCGCGGCCTGGATGTCGCAGGTCTTCGTCGAGGCGGCGACGATGCCGCTCTGCCGCGCCGCGGGCATGCGGCTGCCGACCATTGTCGAGGTCCGCGACAGCCTGAGCCTGTCCGCGCCTCCCGGCGATTTCGATCTCGTCATTGGCAATCCACCCTATGGCCGCGTCACGCTGCCGACGGACTTGCGGGCGCATTATCGCCGCAGCCTCTTCGGACACGCGAACTTGTACGGTCTCTTCACCGACCTCGCGCTGCGGCTCGTTCACCCCGGCGGAGTGGTCGCCTATGTGACGCCGGCGAGCTTCCTGGCCGGCGAGTACTTCAAGCGGCTGCGCGGCTTGCTGGGGCGCGAGGCGCCGCCGGTCAGCATCGATTTCGTGGCGGCACGCAAGGGCGTGTTCGATGACGTGCTGCAGGAGACGGTGCTCACGACGTTTCGGCGCCAGCCGCGCCGGTCCGAAGCCGCCGTGCATCTGCTCGACTGCCGCGACGGCGCATTGCAGGCAACGCCCGCAGGCCGCTTCGCGCTGCCGGCCGATCCCGAACGGCCCTGGCTGATCCCGAGAACGCCGAGACAGACGGGACTCGTCGCCAAGCTCATGCGCTTCACGCATTGCCTGGCCGACTATGGCTATGCGGTGAGCACAGGGCCGCTGGTATGGAATCGGCACAAGCCGCAGTTGGCGATGGAACGCAGCAACGGCGCGCTCCCGCTGATCTGGGCGGAGAGCGTGACGGCCAATGGCACATTCGCGTTCAAGGCGGAAAAGCGCAATCACGCGCCGTACTTCAAGCCGAAGGCCGGCGACGATTGGTTGCTGTCCCGGACACCCTGCGTGCTGCTGCAGAGAACCACGGCCAAAGAGCAGGATCGGCGCCTGATCGCGGCGGAGCTGCCAGCCGATTTCGTGCGCGCACACGGTGCGGTCGTCATCGAGAATCACCTGAACATGATCCGGCCGCTCAACGGCAAGCCGGCGGTGGAACCGCGCGTGCTGGCCGCGTTTCTGAACGCGCCGATCGTCGATCAGGCCTTTCGCTGCGTGAGCGGCAGCGTGGCGGTGTCGGCCTTCGAGCTGGAAGCGCTGCCCCTGCCGCCGCCATCCACGCTCCATGAATTCGCGCGATTGGTCCGGCGCGGCGCCGCGCGCAGCGAACTGGATGCGGCGAGCGCGCGACTGTTCGGCGCCGTGGAGACCGCCCTGGGACAATCGCATTTGAAGGCTGTGTCGTGCCGCAAGAGGTTCTCGCACGCAAAGATCTTTGTAGGGGCGGCCTGCGGCCGCCCGCGCGGCGGACACGCCGGGTCGGTGGCGGGAAGCATCGGGCGGCCGATAGACGGGCGGCCGCAGGCCGCCCCTACAAAAATCTCCGCGCCTCCGCGTGAAACCTGCGACGACGGGTCCGCTGGCGCGGCTTGAACCAGGGGCGAAACTCCAACCCCGTATGCTGTCCGGGCTTCGCGCCTTCCCCTACTCCGTGGTCTCCGCGCCCTCGCCGAGGCAATCGCGGACGAGCTTCAGGAGCTTGGTGGCGCGGAAGGGCTTGCCGATGGTGCGGGTGGCGCCGAAGGCCATGCTCATGCGGAGATCGTCGAGGCCGTCTTCCGTATCGGCGAGGATGCCGCCGGTCATGGTGATGATCGGCAGCCGGGCGGTGATGCTGCGGATGGCGCGGGTGGTCTCGAGGCCGTCCTTGTTCGGCATCAGCACGTCGCAGATGACGAGATCGAACGGCATTTCCGTGAACTTGCGCAGGCCCTCGTCGCCGTCGCCGGCCGGGACCACCTCGAAGCCGGCATCGGCGAGCGCCTTCTGCACGAACTCGCGGAACAGCTCGTCGTCATCGATCACGAGAATGCGCGCCATGGCCCGCCGTCCGACCCTTTCTTGCCAGGCTGACCCGGCACTATAGCACGGGATCGGCCGTGGGCGCGCCCCAGTGACAGCTATCACAGACAGGGCGGCGCGGGTCACCTATATTCACCGGAATTGACCAACCGAGACCCGGCGAGGCGGCGATGGCGAGCGACGACGATCAGGCGAAGGCGGCCGTGCTGGGGGTGCTGATGCTGCCGACGGTATTCATGATGAAACCGTTCAAGGTGAACAGCCACGAGTTCAAGCCGGCCGATCTCTTCGCCCTCACCACCACCATCGCGGCCGACAAGATCCACGTCAAGTTCGATGCCTCGGTGGCCGGGCACGCCGAATACGACACCGGCACCAATACTTTCCTTGTCGCCTTCACCGTGGCGACGACGCTGACGCGCAAGGCGCTGATCGTCCACGAGGCGACCCACGCGCTGTGCGACTTCAAGAACAAGTCGACGATGGACATCGGCGAATCGGAATCGATGGCCTATATCGCGCAATGCCAGTTCGCGCGCCTCCTGAAGACCGATCCCGATCCGGCCGTGCGGCTGATGGACACGCCGGCCAACAAGGACAAGGTGTTCGAGGTGGGCTGGGGCATCGCCGGCACCCTGCTCGGCGGCGGCCTGCCCGGTGCATCCGACATCACGGACATGCGCAATGCCGTGAACATCCACCCGAACTACAAGGGCAAGGTCGCCAACAATGCCAAGTACAATGGCGTCTGATGCGTGCCCTGTCCGTTGGCGCGCGGCGGCGCAGAACGCGGCAATTCCGGCGCGGGATCGGGGCGTAATCTTGGCGAATTCCAACGAAGCAGGAACGACCCGTGTAATTTCCGCGTGGCGTCGGCCGCGGCCGCTTGACATGGCACGCCGGCGATCCCAATTGCGCGGCAATCGGAGCAAGAACAGCAAACTCTCATGCTGCCGCGGCGCCGCGCGCCCGACAGCGGAACCGGAGGAACGATCATGAGGACATTCAAGCCGACCGGCAGGCGATTAGGCCGCATCGGTCTGGCGTTCGCGGCGTTGGTTTCGATCGCGGCCGTGGCCGGCCCGGCCGCGGCCGACGACTGGGGCCACCGCCACCACCGGCATCAGGACAACGGCTTCTTCTCGTTCGGGTTCAGCAGCCCGGGCTACTACGCGCCGCCGCCGGGCTACTATTACGCCCCGCCGCCGGGCTATTACTATGCCCCGCCGCCGGCCTACTACTATCCACCGCCGGCTTACTACTATCCGCCGCCGGCCTACTATGCGCCGGGGGCATCCTTCAATCTCGTCATTCCGTTCGGCCACCACCACCACCACTACTAGGACGAGGGCGGCCGTGCCGAAAACCTGGAGGAGATCGCAATGACAAATGCAACTCTGGTCAGGCGGTACTGGTCCGGCGGGGCCCTGCGCTATGTTGCCATCGGCTTGTTCGCCTGGGGCGTGGCGGCGGCGCCGCACACGGCCGGTGCGGCCGACGATCCCAAGGCTTTCGTGCAGGGCATCGGCGATGAGGTCGTGAAAGTGCTGCGGCAGAACCTGCCGCGCGAGCAGGCCTCCCAGCAGTTGGGCACGATCTGGCTGGCGGCGTTCGACGTCGACGGCATCGGGCGCTCGGTACTCGGCAAGAACTGGAAGAAGGCGACGGACGAGCAGCGCAAGAGCTATATGGAGCTGTTCCCGAAATATGTCGCCAAACTCTACGCGATCCAGTTCTCCGACTACTCGGGCGAGACCTTCGCCGTCAAAGGCAGCAAGCCGGCCGCCGACGGCACCACCATCGTGACTGCCGAGATCGACCAGCCGAACGGCGAGCCGGTCAAGCTCGCCTTCATTGTGCAAGGCGGCGGCCAGGGCCTGAAGATCACGGACGTGAAGGTCGAGGGCATGAGCCTGCTGGTGACCAAGCGCTCGGAATTCGATTCGGTCGTCGCCCAGAAGGGCATCGACGGGCTGATCCAGGCCTTGCGCCAGAAGGTGGGCGAGAGCCTGGGGTAGTCCCGGCGCGCAGCGGTGCCCGCGGGCGCCGCTGGCTTTCCCGCTTCGTCCGCGGCCGACCAGTGTCAACGTTTGCTGTCTCCGACGCATCCTCCACTCCGTGTCGTTCCCGCGAAAGCGAGGGCGACCTCTAAGAAAGCTGCACTCACGTGGTGCGTCCTTCGAGACGCGCCCTTCGGGCGCTCCTCAGGATGAGGTAGTTTTTTGATGGCATTAAGGAAATTCCTCATCCTGAGGAGGCTGCGAAGCGGCCGTCTCGAAGGACGCGCGATGCCAATCCAGCGTAGGCCTGACAAAGAATGAGTCGCACCGCGCGCGGACCAGATCGCGCCGCACTTTGCCCACAATTGGTCTAGCATCATCGTATCCCTCCGCGACCTTCCGGAGGCGCGCGTTGTCGTGCGGTGGCGAGTGTGGTCATTCGAACAGCAACCATTTTTCGCACCGCCATGCTTGCCCTGGCGCTGGCTGCGCCAGGCGACGCGCCGGCCGGCGAAAATGACC
>JBGPEQ010000412.1:0-4427 GCA_041482855.1 Dongiaceae bacterium
CGGCTGGAAGACGCCCGAAAGCAACTTGATGAGTGTCGATTTGCCGGCGCCGTTGTCGCCGAGGAGACAGTGGACTTCGCCGAGTTTGACCGCGAACGAGACCCCGCTCACCGCGATCACCGATCCGAACAGCTTGGTGACGGTGTCGAGTTCGAGATAGGACGAGTTGCCGTTCATCCCGCTCACCGCGCCGAGGCCACTTTGCGGCGGACGTAGGTGTTGAACAGGACGGCGATGAGAACCATGCTGCCCATGAAGACCTTGAACCAGTCCGTATCCACGCCGGTGAAGAAGATGCCCACCTGCACCGTGCCGAATATGAGAGCGCCGAAGGCGGCGCCGATCGCCGAACCGTAGCCGCCGGTCAGCAGGGTTCCGCCGATCACCACCGCGATGATGGCCTCGAATTCCTTCTGCTGGCCGCGCAGGGTGTCGGCGGACCCCGCATCGAGGACCTGGATCGTGGCCAGCAGGGTAGCCGCCAGGGCCGTGCCCATGAACAGCAGGATCTTCACCCGCTGCACCGGCACGCCGAGATTGCGCGCCGCCACCGGATCGCCGCCCGAGGAGAAGATCCAGTTGCCGAACCGGGTCTGCATCAGAACCCAGGTGAAGACCGCGGTGAGCGCCATCCACCAGACCACCGCCATCGGAATGCCCGGCGCCAGCGGCGTCCCGTCGCTGCGCATCTGCAGCCAGCCGAGCGAGCCCATCCACTGGAAGAGCCCCCTGAAGACATAGCCCGAAAAGAACGGCGCCAGCCAATCATGCTTGGCAAGATCGCCCATGCCGGAGACCACCGTCAGCCTGGTCAGCGCCCTGGTCAGGGCCAAGGTCAGCCCGCGCAGGACGAACAGGCTCGCGAGCGTCACGATGAAGGACGGCAGGCCCGTCCGCACGGTCAGGTAGCCATTGATGAAGCCGACGGCGCAGGCCGTCGCAAAGGCCAAGAGGATGCAGGCCCACAGCGGCCAGCCCCATTGGACCGCCGGAATGGCAATGACGATTCCGGCAAAGCCGATCATCGATCCGATGGAGAGATCGAATTCCCCCGCGATCATGAGCAGGGCCGCGGCCGCCGCCAGGATGCCGACCTGGGCGGCGACGTCGAGGAACGAGAGCGCGCCTCTCGCACTGAACATGCCGGAGTCGCCGGCGACGGTCAGGAAGAACAGGAAGACCAGGATGGTGCCTGCGACCGCCCCCAACTCCGGGCGTCCGAGCAGGAGCCGCCAGGTCGAGATCGACCGGACCCGTTCGTCCCCCATCGCTTGCTGTACCGGCACAGTCATGTCGATCGCCCCTCCATCGTTTCAGGGCCCAAGCGCCGGGCAAGGTGAACACCATGCCGGACGGGCCGCGGACGACACGGTCCCGTCTCGCGCATCATGACGAAGCGGAGAGCGTGGCGGCCGAGAATTCCGCCGCCACGTCCCTGCAGGACCTATCTCAACGAAAGCCCTTGCGGCTGAGGTCGATGACGCCTTTCGCCGTGTCCTTGGTGATGAAGCCCGGTCCGGTGGGCCAGGCCGTCGTCGGCATCACGCCATAGAGATGGTAGTTCTTGAACAGGACTACCGGAAGATATCCCATCATGAACTGCTGGGCGTCGGTGGCGAAAAGCAGCGTTCCGTCCGCCACCTTCTCGAGGATCTCAGGCGTCATGTCGAAGGTGGCCATGGCCTTCAACCGGCCCTTCGCATCGAGCTCGTCGACCGCGGCGAGCATCGGCGCGGCGCTGGTGGGGCCGAGCGCGATGATGCCGTCGATCGTCGCATCCTTCTGCAGGGCGCCGGCGATGCGCGACTTGGCATCGACGGGATCCGTCATCGTCACGGGAACGATGGTCTGCTTGACGCCCGAGCCGTCCAAGACGCCCCGGCAACGGTTGTCGAGGTCGGTGTTGCCCACTTCCATGTTGATGCACATGATGTGGGTGGCGCCCGCGTCCTTCAGCCGCTTGCCCACGGCCACGCCGGCCTCGTATTCATCCTGGCCGAGATAGGCCGAAATGCCGAGTTCCTTGAACTTGGTCAGGCCGGAGTCGATGCCGATCACCGGGATTCCCGCGGCCAGTGCCGACTCGATGGGTGCGCGCAAGGCGTCGGCGTCGGGGATCGACACGACGATGCCGTCCGGCTTCGTCGCGACGGCGGCGTCGATCATCTTCCCCATGGCCGACATGTCGAAGACGTCGGGCGATTCGTAGGTGACATCGGCGTCGAAGGCCTTGGCCGCCTCGGCCAGGCCGTTCTTGATCGCGTTCCAATAGGGATCGCCGGCTTGTCCGTGGGTGATGAAGATCACCCGCATCTTGTCGGCCGCCTGCGCGTCGATCGGGGCGCAGGCAAAGAACAGGCTCGCCACGGTGGCGAGCAGGATTTTCAAGTAGTGCTGCATGACGTTTCTCCCTTCGATTCATTCATCTTCGTTCTTGGGTGCGCTTTGAGTTCAGCAAAATTAATTGCAAGATAGGGAGCTTAATAATCGTGCTGAACCAGCCTAACCTGAGTAGTCCGCGTCGAATGTTAGGGTGAGCATTGCAGCGGAGTCAAATTGAGTGCGGCCGGCGGCCTTGGCCCGTCGAAATCCAGCACTTGCGTTATCAAGCGGACATAGGCGCGCCACGGTGACCAATGATTCTCGTGAGCAGCCGAGACATTGGATGACCTGCAGCGATCCTACTTGGCTTCACTCCCCCGGCTGCGTTTTCGCGGCGCCGCCGGCGCGCGGGCGCGGTGTGTGGCCGCTGACTTCGGAACCGGCATCCGCCCGCAGCGGGACGTGGACCAGGGCCGAGAGCGCGGCCAGCAGGCCGAGGGCGAAGAAGGCGGGGGCGAAATCCATGGCGGCGAGCTGGGTGTCGCCGCGGGCCGCGACGGTCAGGTGGAGGAGCAGGGCGCCGGTGCCGATGCCCACGCTCAGCGACAGCTGCTGGCCGATGCCGGCGAAGCTGGTCGCGCGGCTCATGCGCTCACGCGGCATGTCGGCATAGGCGAGGGTGTTTACGCTGGTGAACTGCAGCGAGCGGAAGTAGCCGCTGACGATGAGGACGGCCAGGATCGCCCAATGCGGCGTGGCCGGGTCGAACAGGCCGTAGGCCGCCAGGAAGGCGCCGCAGAGCACGGCGTTGCCGATGAGCACGCGGCGGAAGCCGAGGCGGCGCAGGATCGGGCCCGCCGTGGTCTTCATGAGGAGCGCGCCGACGGCGGCCGCGAAGGTGAGCAGGCCCGAGCGGAACGGCGAGAGGCCGAAGCCGATCTGCAGCATGAGCGGCAGCAGGAACGGGGTGGCGCCGATGCCCATGCGGAAGAGGAAGCCGCCGAGGATGCTGGCGCGGAAGGTGGGTATGCGCAGCAAGCTGAGGTCGAGCACGGCGTGGGGCCGGCGGCGGGCGTGCAGGACATAGAGTGTCAGCATCACTGCGCCTGAGACGAACAGCGCGGCGACGAGGCCATCAGGCAGGAAGTCGCGGGCCACCGTCTCGAAGCCGCCGACCAGGCCGGTCAGCCCCAGGCCTAGGAGCGCGAAGCCGCGCCAATCGAAGGCCGGCGGCCGCTCCTCCCGGATATCCTCGATGAACAAGGTCACCAGCAGGACGCCGAGCATGCCGATGGGCACGTTGATCCAGAAGATCCAGCGCCAGGAGAGATAGGTGGTAATGAAGCCGCCGACGGGCGGCCCGAGCACGGGACCGATGAGGGCGGGCACCGTGAGCCAAGCCATGGCGCGCACCAGCTCGCTCTTCGGCACGGCGCGCAGCAGCACGAGGCGGCCGACCGGCACCATCATGGCGCCGCCGAAGCCCTGGAAGACGCGCGCCAGCACGAACTGCGTAAGCGAGTCGCTGAGGCCGCAGAGGATCGAGCCGAGGGTGAAGATCACGATGGCGGCGCGGAACACCGTCCGGGCGCCGAAGCGATCGGCGACCCAGCCGCTGATGGGGATGAACACCGCCAGGCTGAAGAGATAGGCGGTCATGGCAAGGCTGAGATGGAGCGGATTCTCCTCGAGCGAGCGGGCGATCGCCGGCAGCGCCGTCGACAGCACCGTGGAATCGAGGTTCTCCATGAACAGCCCGCAGGCGACGATCAGCGGGATCAGCATCTGGCGGGGCTGGGCGGTGGGCATGGGCGGGTCGGTTATGCGGGGCGGCGGGGAACGGTCAACTCCAAGATAGGCTGCCGCGCCTGCGCGCGACAGCCTATTTGCGCGGCTACCAAATGCACACATCTATGCGAGTCGTATCAGCGGCTTGCAGGAGAATGGGATCAGCGACGTGCGTCCTTCGACAAGCTCAGGATGAGGGTTTTTCTTTGTGCCACGAAGATTGAACCTCATCCTGAGCTTGTCGAAGGACGCACAGTAGTCATGCAACACAAGATGTGTGCACACGACAGGTCCGCGCAAAGCGAGTGCGGCGAGTC
>JBGPEQ010000413.1:0-4420 GCA_041482855.1 Dongiaceae bacterium
GTGCTGATCTCCTGCGAGGCGGTGTCCCACTGATACAAACGGAAATCGAAGGTCACATCGGGGTGGAGCGCATTGAATCCCGCCGCGATGTGCTTGTGATGGTCGACCTCGGCATCGGACCAGGGGCCGACGAGAAAGCGCACGTTGCCCTTCAAATTGCCGCCCGCCGCAGCCGCCGGCCTGAAGTCGGCAACGATGGCAGCGACCGTCGATGCCGATAAGCCGAGCCCGAGAAGTCGGGTGACGAAGGTCCGGCGCGACAACTTGCCCCCGACGTATGAGTCGGCAAGTCCGCAGGCTTCACGATGCACTGTTCGATTCATCATGCTGTTCTCCCTGTCGCCTGGTTATTTGTTGGTTGCGGCTTCCCAATGCCGATATGTACCGTTGCGCGGTACAATGTGGTATTCATACGCCTTGGCAGTGGCAGCTGTCAATTCGACTAGGCGGCGTTATTGGATTTTTGCAGCAAAATTACGCGTTACCCCACTTGTCCGTCAATGTACCGCTCTAGGGACAATCATGAGGTTTGCATGAATGACTGGTATTCGGATTGGCTTCTTCGCCGCGGCGAGGTCTCCAGTTCGCTCGCCGATACGCTGGAACAGGCGATCCGCAGCGGCCGCTTGCCTGCCGGTACTCGATTGCCGACGCACCGCGACCTCTCGAAGCGCCTGGGCGTGGCGGTCAGCACGATCTCGCGGGCCTACGCCGAAGCCAGCCGGCGCGGCCTGATCGACGGCGCGGTCGGCCGCGGCACCTTCGTGTTGTCTACCGGAAGAGAGAGCGAACTCGGCTCCAACCGCGACGGCCTGCGGCCGCTGGAGCGCTTGTATCTGCCGCTGATGCAGCGGGAAGACGCCATCAATCTCAGCCTCAACGAGCCGCTGTCCGATGGGACGGGCGAACGCCTGCGCAATGCGCTTGCGGCGCTGACGGCCAAGGGCGATCTCAACGATCTCGCCCACTATCAGCCGCCGCAGGGACAGCTGGAGCATCGTGCGGCCGGCGCGGCCTGGCTGCGCGAACTCGGCGTGGAAGTGCCGGCCGCCGATGTCTACGCCGTATCGGGCGGGCAGACAGCGCTGATGACGATTTTCCTGGGCCTGGCGCGCCCAGGCGATACCGTGCTTACCGAGGAATTGACTTGGCCGGGCGCCCTGTCCGTCGGTCGGTTGACAGGCATCCGGCTGATGCCTGTCGCCATCGACGATGAGGGCATGGTGCCGGATGCATTCGACGTCGCCTGCCAGACGCTGCGGCCGCGATTCGTCTACACCATGCCAACTCTGCACAATCCGACGACGGCGACCGCCAGCCTCGGCCGCCGCAAGGAGATCGTGCGCATCGGCCGCGCCCACAATGTATTGATCGTCGAAGACGATGCTTATGGATTTCTCGTCGAACCGCGTGCCACCCCATACTGCCAGCTGGCGCGCGACATCACCGTCTATCTGACGAGCATGTCGAAGTCGATTGCGCCGGCCTTGCGGGTCGGCTTCATGGCGGTGCCGCCCCGGCTGCACAAGGCGCTGCGCGCGGCCATGCGGGCGACCACGACGATGGTTTCCCCGCTGCTGCTGGAGCTTACCACGCACATGATCAACAGTGGCGCCGGCCGCGAAGCCATACAGTTCCAAACCGCTGCCGCTCGGCAACGGCAACGGCTTGCCGCTGCAATCCTCGGCCAGGACGGTTCGGCGCCGACGTCGCTTCACTACTGGCTGCGCTTGCCGCCGGACATGCGAAATTCGGCCTTCGTCGCCGATGCCTTGGCCAGCGGCGTTGCGGTCACCCCCGGAGACGTTTTCGCGGTGATACCGGGGCAAGATCCCGGCGGGGTTCGCCTGTGCCTGTGCGCCGAGCCGAGCCAGGCCCGTGTCGAGCAGGCATTGTCGACGCTCGCAGGGCTGCTGCACGCGGACCACGCCGCGGCGCTGTCGATCGTCTGATCGCATCGCCCGCCGCGTCGCGGCTAGATGTGAATTGAGCCTTCCATGTAGAGGGCACACTTGCCGGCGAGACGCACGTCCCCAGCCTCGAGAGAACAGTGCAGTTCGCCGCCCCGCGGCGAGAGCTGCAGGGCGCGATGCTGCTTCCGGCCCAGCCGATCCGACCAAAATGGAACCAGCGCCAGATGGGCCGATCCGCAGACCGGGTCCTCCGGAAGTCCCTCCTTGGGCGCGAAAGCACGCGACACGAACTCGCAGCGATCGCCGCGGGCCGTAACGATTACCCCATCGCGGTCGAGTCGCATCAACCCGGCCATATCCGGCGCGAGCGCGGCAACCGCTGCCTCATTGTCCAGCAGAACGAAATACTGTCCATCCGTCGCGCGGACCTCGGCGAAGCGCGCGCCAAGTGCGTCGGCGAGACCGGCCGGCGCAGCGCAGGGCCGCGACGGCGTGGCCGCAAGCTGGATCGCGAGCAGATCGTCGCTCAGGCGCGAAACGATGAGAGGGCCGTTCCGGCGCCGCAAGGTCGCCGTCGAAAGATCGGGTCGCAGCATGCACAGAAGGACATGCGCCGCGGCGAGCGAGGCATGTCCGACCAGCGGCAGCTCGCCCGTAGGAATGAAATAGCGAATCTCGAAACCGTCCCCGCGATCCACCAGGAACGCGGTCGCGGAGATGTTGTGCTCCGCGGCGATCGATGTGAGAACGGCATCCTCGAGCCACTCGCCGAGGCAGCACACGACGGCGGGATTGCCGGCAAAGACCCGTCCTGCGAAAGCGTCGACTTGATAGACGGGCAGCTTCATCGGCGAACGCCTTACGCCAATCCGAAGCCTGCGCCGACGCCGGAGCTGCCAGGCGGCGACATGAGAGCTACAGCTTTGCTTCCGGAAGGGTCTGGCCGCCGTCGAGCACCAAGGTCTGGCCGGTGATGTAGGCCGCCTGGTCGGAGGCCAAAAACGCCAGCGCGTCGCCGACCTCGATCGGCAATGCCAGCCGTTTCAGCGGCGCCGCCTGGGCCATCAGTTCCATGTGTTCGTCGCCGATGGTGGCGCGGACGTTTTCCGTATCCACATTGCCGGGCTCCACGACGTTCACGGTGATGCCATGCGATGCGCCTTCGATGGCGGCACACCGCGCCAAGCCTTCGAGTCCCGCCTTGCTTGCCGAATAATGCGCATGCTCCGGCCAACTTACCAGCGGACCCGTGATCGAGCCGGTCAAGACGATGCGACCGTAGCGCTGTCGTTTCATGATGGGGAAGCAAGCCTGGATAGCCAGGAACGGCCCCTTGAGATTGACGGCCATGACCCGGTCCCACTCGGCTTCCGATATGTTCTCGATGAGATTGTTCGGATAGATGCCCGCGACCTGAGCCAGGATATCGATGCGGCCATGACTGTCCGCGGTCGCCATGGCCAGGCGCTGCATGTCGGCGCGACTGGCTATGTCGGCTTGAAAAAACTCGGCGCGGCCCGGTAGGCGCGACGCTACGGCATTGCCGAGCTCCGCATTGATGTCGGCAAGAACCACACGCGCCCCTTCCCTGACGAAGACTTCGACAACTGCCGCGCCAATTCCGCGCGATCCGCCGATGACGATCGCGATCTTTCCTTCCAGTCTCCCAGCCACTTCTTCCCCCGCCTTTGCGAGCAAACCCTGCTCCGGACAGTATCGCAATGTCAATCCGACCAGCGGATTGCAGCGGCGCTTGTTGACGTCGCATGACCAATCTCGAGCAAGCGCTGGCAGGCCGCAAAGGCTCGGATCGAGACCCTCAATGGCAATCTCGAGGTCCTTATGCCTGTCCTCTTTTGGTCGACGAGTCACGCCCCCCAACCGGTACTCGAGACCGCATATTGGGGAATAGTCGGAGAAAACCAGCGGCCCGCCCCGCAAGAAAGCGCCGAATTCGTCGTAGTTCCTGGCGTCCCCGGCGTGACTCGAACACGCGACCTACGGTTTAGGAAACCGTCGCTCTATCCTGCTGAGCTACGGGGACGTTGTCGCGTTATAGCAGACCGCGGCCGGACCGGGACAGGACCCCAAGGCGTTAACGCCGCGTTAAGCCTGAGGACTTAACTTCGGGGCGGGTGCGAAGACGATGCGCCCGCTGTTCCACCGAAGGTATCCCATGCCGCCCGACGGCGCCGCCTCGCCGCTGACTTCCGCGCTCGCCGCGCCATCTCCCGATGTTGCGGTGGCGGGTTGGCTCGTGCGCGTCGGGCCTGTGCTCGGCCGCTCGCTGCGCGTCCATTCCCCGTTCATCGCGCTGGTCGTCCTTTATGTCGCCGCTGCTTTCGTCCTGCCGCCGCTGTTCGGCGTGCAAGCGCGCTTCTCGCCGGGACTCTACAGCGATGTCCTGCTCACGGTGAACGCGGCCTTCTTCTTGGGTCTGTTGTTCGCCTATGTCAGCTACGTTCTCATCCGCGTCAGGCCGGCGCGGCTCACGCACTATCTCTGGA
>JBGPEQ010000414.1:0-4412 GCA_041482855.1 Dongiaceae bacterium
CCCGACAGGATCTTCATGACCGATTCGCCCAGCCCGCGCCGGACCGGCCCGCTCGCCGGCCTGCGCGTCTTCGATCTCTCGCGCATTCTCGCCGGCCCGACCTGCACCCAGCTGCTGGGCGACCTCGGCGCCGACGTCATCAAGATCGAGCGGCCGGGTGCGGGCGACGACACCCGCAAATGGGGGCCGCCCTACCTCAAGGGCAAGGACGGGGATACCAACGAGAGCGCCTATTATCTTGCTTCCAACCGCAACAAGCGCTCGCTCACCATCGATATTTCCAAGCCCGAGGGCCAGACGCTGGCGAAGCGGCTGATCGCCAAATGCGACATCATGGTCGAGAACTTCAAGGCCGGCGACATGGCGCGCTACGGCCTGAGCCACGCCGACCTCAAGGACGCGCTGCCGGGCCTGATCTATTGCTCCATCAGCGGCTTCGGGCAGACCGGACCCTACGCGCCGCGCGCCGGCTACGACATGCTGGCCCAGGGCATCGGCGGCCTCATGAGCGTGACCGGCGAGCCCGACCGTCCGCCCATGAAGGTCGGCGTCGGCATCGCCGACGTCATGTGCGGCATGTACGCGACGACGGCGATCCTGGCCGCGCTGCATCACCGGGAGAAGACCGGCGGCGGCCAGTATATCGACCTCTCGCTGCTGGATTCGCAAGTCGCATGGCTCGTCAATGTCGGGCTCAACTACCTGACCTCGAAGGAAGTGCCGCAACGAGTCGGCAACGAGCATCCGAACATCGTGCCCTACAACGTGCTGCCGAGTTCCGACGGCTTCATCATCCTGGCCGTCGGCAATGACGCGCAGTTCCAGAAATTCTGCGGCTTCGCCGGCGCGCCGAAACTGGCCAAGGACGCGCGCTTCGTCACCAACGAGGCGCGCGTGAAGAACCGGCGCGTCATCTACGAGCTGCTGCCGGAGATCACGCGCCGGAAGACCCAGAGCGACTGGATCGAGGGCCTCGCCAAGCTCGGCGTGCCCTGCAGCCCCGTCAACACCGTCGACCAGGTGTTCGCCGATCTGCAGGTACGACACCGGGAGATGCAGATCAGGATGCCGCATCCGCTCTCGGCGGACGGCATGGTCGACCTGATCGGCAACCCGATCAAATTTTCAGAAACGCCGGTCCACTACCGCCTGCCCCCGCCCTCTTGCGGACAGCACACGGACGAGGTGCTGATGGAGTTGCTGTCGATGCCGGCGGCCGAGATCGCGGGATTGCGGGAGCGCGGAATCGTCTAGGGCAGGAACAGGAACTCATGCGATGCCAGGCCTGACGCTCGACCAAGCCAGCACCATCGTCGATGTCGCGCTCAGGACGGGACGGGAGGCCAATTGCGCGCCGCTGACGGTCGCCGTGCTCGACGCCGGCGGCCACCTCGTGGCGTTCAAGCGCGAGGACCGCTCCGGGATCATGCGCTTCGACATTGCCTTCGGCAAAGCCTGGGGCGCGCTCGGCATGGGCTTCCCCTCGCGCACGCTCGGCGAGCGCGCCGAGCAGCATCCGACGTTCTTCCAGATGCTCGCGGCCGTCAGCCAAGGCCGGCTCGTGGCGGCGCCGGGTGGCGTTCTGATCCGGGACGACGCCGGCAACATCATCGGAGCGGCCGGCGTTTCCGGCGACAGCTCCGACAAGGACGAGGATTGCGCGGTGGCCGGCATCGATGCCGCCGGCCTGAAAGCCGATACGGGCAAATAGGCTGGGTTTCATACTGCCGCAGGAGCAGCAGCAGCACCGCGAAGGACCGCGGTGGACGATGGCCTCAGTCTCCTCCGCCACCGCCGCCGTGCTGGGCCGCCAGTCCCGCCCAATCGATCTGTCCGTAGAGATAGCCGCCGCCGGCGGCGATCAGGAGCGCCAGGACCAGGGCGCGCCACCAGCCGACCAGGGGCGGCTCCCTTTGGGCGGCCACATCATCGAGCTTCTTGCGACCAGTGATCATGGCCCAGACGATGTTGTCGCGTGTCAGCAGCGTGTCGACGACGATGCCGAAGATATGAAGCAGAACCAACAGGATCAGGAGATTGCCGAACAAGGCGTGCAGGCCGCGCCAAAAGCCACCGAGCAGGCCCGTAATGGCGGCACCGGCGACAGAGACCAGCAGGATGATGACCATCCAGCCGCCGAGCGGGTTGTGGCCGATATGGCGCGTGACCTTGAGCCGCAGGTGCTGAAGCGCGAAATCGACGACCTTGGCCGGTGAATAGAGAAAATCGCTGAACCGCGAGTGCAGGCTACCGAGAAAACCCCAGGGTAGCCGGAAGAATACGAGCAGCAGCGCCAGGTATCCGGCGATTGCGTGGACGACAAATCCGCTGTCGCCCTCGGGCGTGACGATGAGCGCGACGCCTACGCACAGGGCCAAGGCCCAGTGGAAGATGCGAGTCGGCAGGTCCCATACGGATATGTCCTTCATGCGTCTACCCTCCGATCGAATGGCGCAGGCGGGGCGCCCTGCGACGCCCCGTCCGCTCAGAACATAATGTCGCCGGCGGCGGCCAGTTCGACGAAGCTGCCGTCGAGGGTGCGGTTGTGGTGGGCGATGATCTGGGCGGCGGAGAGGACGGGCGTATCGAAGGTCGTATGGCCGTCCTTGGCGAGCACGACCTTGTAGCCGAGATCGGAGGCAGCGCGGCAGTTGGTGTCGATGCACATTTCGGTCTGCATGCCCGCGATGACGAGGCGCGTGATGCCGAGGCACTTCAGATGCGCATCCAATTCGGTGCCGGGAAAGGCGCTGCAACGGGTCTTGCCGATCACCGGTTCGCCCGGCCGCGGCGCAACGTCCGGATGGATCTGCCAGCCGACGCCGGGCTTGCTCAGCGGATCGCCAGGGCCGCCGTCATGCTGGACGTGGAGGACCGGTGCGCCTTTGGCCCGCGCCCGCTCGAGCAAGCCCGCGACACGCGACAGGACACCTTCGCCGTCGTGGGGCTTCTGCACGTCCGTGAACATGCCGCGCTGAAGATCGATTACCAGCAATCCCGTGGTCATCTCCGATTCTCCCGGCGACCTGCCGTCGCGCCCAAGTAGAAAATTGCGACGCAAACTTTGAGCACCGGCGGGTCGAAAGGCAAGCCGCTTTCGCCACAACCCTCGCGCCGCCCGGCAGGGCGATTGATTGCATATGGGGTTTGGCGATTCCGGTAGTGGGCGGTATTGCCCAGCCGTCGCTTCGTTCACGCGGAGGCGCGGAGGCGGGCGGCAATCTCGCGCTCTCAAATAGCGCCTCCTATCGCTTGCATGACCAAGGTGCGTCCTTCGACAAGCTCAGGATGAGGGGCATATTTGGTGGCACAATGAAAGTCCTCATCCTGAGCTTGTCGAAGGACGCACAGTGCCGGTCCCAGCCTCGATGACCTCCGCGTTCTCCGCGCCTCCGCGTGCCAAAACTTCTTGCCACCCGATCCGATGGTCAAATGCGATTGCCGTGCGCCGCCCGGAGGCTTCGCTTGCGCCGCGGGAGAATCCTGCCATAGTCGCGTTTTAATGACCGCCCCGGCCGCCCGTTCCGCTCCGCTCCTCTATTCGCACCGGCATATCCTGGGAATCGAGGGCCTGTCGCCCGCCGAGATCGGGGGACTGCTGGACCTCTCCGAGTCCTACGTCGAACAGAACCGGCGCGCCAACAAGAAGGACACGGTGCTGAGCGGGCGCACCGTCATCAACCTGTTCTTCGAGACTTCGACGCGCACGCGCACCTCGTTCGAACTGGCGGCCAAGCGCCTGGGCGCCGATGTCATCAACATGTCCGTGGCGGCCAGCGCCATCAAGAAGGGCGAGACCCTGCTGGACACGGCGGCGACGCTGAACGCCATGCGGCCGGACGTGCTGGTGGTGCGCCATCCCGACTCCGGCGCCGTCAACCTGCTGTCGCAAAAGGTCGACTGCTCCGTCATCAACGGCGGCGACGGCAGCCATGAGCATCCGACCCAGGCGCTGCTCGACGCGCTCACCATCCGGCGGCGGCGCGGCAAGCTGGCGGGCCTGCTGGTCGCCATCTGCGGCGACATCCGGCACAGCCGCGTCGCCCGCTCCAACATCCATCTGCTGACGGCCATGGGGGCGCGGGTGCGGGTGATCGCACCGCCGACCCTGCTGGCGCCGGGCATCGAGCGCATGGGCGTCGAGGTCTTTACGGACATGCGCAAGGGGCTCAAGGACTGCGACATAGTGATGATGCTGCGGCTGCAGACCGAGCGCATGCAGGGCACGTTCGTGCCGTCGATCCGCGAGTACTTCCACTTCTTCGGCCTGGACCACGAGAAGCTCGCCTGCGCCAAGCCGGACGCCCTGATCATGCATCCCGGCCCGATGAACCGCGGCGTCGAGATCGACAGCGAGGTGGCCGACGACATCGACCGCTCGCTGATCCGCGAGCAGGTGGAGATGGGCGTCG